>JAQVZQ010000275.1 GCA_028708095.1 Dysgonamonadaceae bacterium | reverse complement strand
GAAAATTACGAAATTGCCATCGAAAGGTATAAGCTGGGTGATCTTGCAGGCATTAGATTGCGCGAAGCACAAAATAGTTTGCTTGAAGCTGAAGAAAGATTGGTGACAGCACAATTCAACATTAAAATAAATGAGATATCACTAAAACAGATAAGTGGTATGGTGACTGATTATTTGCGATAGGTTTATTCTTTTCCATGTTTATAGTCAGAAAATATACATTATTAAAGTGTGGATCCTCCCTTAAATCTAACGATTGCTGATATCTTCTCTTTTCCATCTCAAATTAACAATGCTTTGTTAAAGTCACCGTTCAGACTAACGGACAAAAGAAAGAAAGGTAACTTTTCGAAGTAGTCTAAAACATGCATACCCTTTGTGTTATGTAAATTTCGATATAGAAATGCATAATAGTACCCTTCATATTAAATAAATTCGTATTTTTGTTTATATACACAAATCTTAATTTACAATATGGAACACTCATTTTTAGGATTAATTGAACAAAGCATTCGCAAAAACTGGACGTTGCCCGCACTCACAGACTATGAGGGTGAAACAATCTACTACAAAGATTTAGCGTTACACATAGCTAAGCTTCATGCTTATTTTAAAGCGGGAGGAGTGAAAAAAGGTGATAAAATAGCCATTTGTGGCAGGAACTCTTCAAACTGGGCAATAGGGTTTTTCGGAACATTGAGTTATGGTGCAGTTGTTGTAAGTATTTTACACGAGTTTGATAATGCCAGTGTGGAGTATATTGTAGATCACTCCGATGCCAAAGTTTTCTTTGCGGATACTGCAATCTTTCAAAAAATTAACATGGAGTCGACACCACAGTTGGAAACAGTTGTATCGCTCGACGATTTTTCTCTTCTGCATGCTCAATCAGAGGAGCTGAAAGACTTTTTCGACAATGCAGACGAACACTTCAAAAAAGTAATCACAAAGGATTTCACCGCTGATGATATTGTTTTTCATAAAGATGTTAAAGATGAGTTAGCCATTATCAACTATACCTCGGGTACAACAAGCAGTCCCAAAGGAGTAATGATACCTTATCGTAGTGTATGGTCAAACACTAAGTTTGCCAACGATAATGTAACCTTTATGCAAAGAGGAGACGACATAGTGTGTATGTTGCCAATGGCGCACACATATGGTTTGGCTTTCGAAATTCTTAAATCCATTACGTTGGGTTGTCATGTCCATTTTCTTGGTAAAGTTCCTTCACCACGAGTAATTAAAGCAGAGTTTGCTAAATATAAACCAAAACTGGTAATGGCAGTTCCCTTGATTATCGAAAAGATTGTTACTGGCAATATTTTCCCAGCAATAAAGAAACAACCTATAAAGACATTGCTTAAAGTCCCTATTGTCAATATTTTTGTTCGCAATAAAATAAGAAAACAACTCGTCGACTTCTTTGGTGGTCAACTAGGTGAAATGACAATCGGGGGTGCATCATTGAATAAAGAAGTGGAAAAATTCCTCATGTCTATTCATTTTCCTTTTACGGTGGGCTATGGCATGACAGAATGTAGTCCATTGATAGGTTATTGTTCGTCTAAAGAGTTCAGAAGCCAATCGTGTGGAAAAGTTGTCGATCGCATGGAAGTTAAGATTGATTCTGATAATCCTGAAACAGAAGTTGGTGAAATATTGGTGCGTGGTATGAATGTTATGCTTGGTTATTACAAAAATGAGGAGGCTACTAAAGAGGTGATGCTTCCTGATGGATGGATGAAGACAGGCGACCTTGGAGTGATGGATAAAGATGGTTTTATGTACATAAAAGGACGCAACAAGAATTTAATTTTGGGTGCCTCTGGTCAGAATATTTATCCTGAATATATAGAGGAAAAACTCAACAACTCCCCTTTTATACAAGAATCACTGGCGATAGAGGAAGACCGTAAAGTGATTGCACTTATTTTCCCTGACGCTGAAGTGATGAAAGAGCATCAAATTGACCCTAAAGATTACAAAGCTTTTTTTGAAGAAGAGATAAAACAAATCAATTTAACTTTACCTGCTTATAGTAAAATTCAATCAATCAGAATTCAAGAAAAAGAATTTGATAAAACTCCTAAGAGGAGTATTAGAAGATTTAAGTATCAGGAATGATTAGACAGTTTTCTTATCAAAGACTCAAAACTAAGTATTTTCTGTCAGACATTAAATAGATATACATACCTATTTAATAAATATCGGCTTTCTGTAGATGCCGATTGAATTATTGTATAGATGCGATTAATTAGCGTCTATACTATTTTGTAGTGTACCTCAAACTGACAACTCCTTGTTTTTTCTACTCTGCCAATTTATTTTGATACACACTTGCCAATTGTTATAACCAGTGATTGGTTGGGTTTTTATGAGTTGCTAATTCATAGCTAATGTTTTGACAACTAATGTGAATGAGGCATCAACTATGATGATAAACAGTGCAGTAACTGATAATTGGAATAGAGTAATGTTCAATAATGCCCTTTGTATTAAATAAATTTGTATTTTTGTTTTTATATACAAACCCAAATTACAATATGGAACATTCATTTTTAGGATTAATTGAACAGAGTATTCGCAAAAACTGGACGTTGCCTGCACTCACAGACTATGAAGGTGGAACAATCTATTATAAAGATTTTGCACTTCAGATTGCCAAGCTTCATGCCTACTTTAAAGCTGGAGGTGTACAAAAAGGTGATAAGATAGCTATTTGCGGACGTAACTCTTCAAATTGGGCAGTATCATTTTTTGGAACATTATCGTATGGCGCTGTTGCTGTTAGCATTTTGCATGAGTTTGATAAAAACAGTGTTGAATATATCGTTGATCATTCAGATGCTAAAGTGTTTTTTGTTGACAAAGCACTCTACCAAAACTTGTCTGCGGCATCTATGCCAAAGTTAGAAACGGTTGTTTTTATTGACGATTTTTCATTGGAATACACCAAATCAGAAGAGTTGAAAAATTTCTTTGCTAATACGGAGTCTTATTTCAAAAACAATTTTACAAAAGATTTCACCGCAAACGATATCGATTTTCATAAAGAGGATGCCGAAGAATTGGCGGTGCTCAACTATACTTCGGGAACAACAAGTAGCCCAAAGGGAGTAATGATTCCCTACCGTAGTTTGTGGTCAAATACTGTATTTGCAAACGACAACCTAGATTTTATAAAAGCAGGAGATAATATAGTTTGTATGCTACCGATGGCGCATACATATGGTTTGGCTTTCGAAATTCTCAACTCCATATCAATGGGTTGCCACATCTACTTTTTAAGCCGTACCCCTTCTCCACAAATAATAATGGAAGCATTTGCCAGAGTCAAGCCAAAGCTTGTGTTAGCAGTTCCATTGATTATTGAGAAAATTGTTACACGCAATGTATTCACAGAGATTCACAAACAACCTGTGAAAACTTTGATCAAAATACCAATACTCAATATATTTATCCGCAAAAAAATAAAGAAAAAGCTAATTGATTTCTTTGGTGGTAATTTGAAACAAGTTGTCATTGGAGGAGCCGCAATAAACAAAGAGGTGGAGAGGTTTCTTCGATTTATCCATTTCCCTTATACTGTTGGTTATGGCATGACAGAATGTAGTCCACTAATTGCTTACGCCTATTGGACGGAGTTTAAAGAGCAATCGTGTGGTAGGATTGTCGACAGAATGGAAGCAAAGATTGATTCGGATAACCCAAGAACAGAAATTGGAGAAATTTTGGTGAAAGGCACCAACGTGATGTTGGGTTACTACAAAAATGAAGAAGCCACTAAAGAGGTGATGCTACCTGATGGATGGTTGAAAACAGGTGATTTAGGTGTCTTAGATAAAGATAATTTCCTGTTTATCAAAGGGCGTAACAAGAATTTAATTTTAGGTGCATCTGGTCAAAATATCTATCCTGAAGAGATAGAAGAAAAACTTAATACTTCCCGCTATATTGAGGAGTCTTTGGCTATAGAGGAAGACCGCAAAGTGGTTGCTCTTATTTTTCCTGATGCCGAAGCGATGAAAGAAAATAATGTTGACCCTAAAGACTATGTTACTTTCTTCGAAGAAGAGGTGAAACGAATCAACTTAACTTTACCAGCTTACAGTAAAATCCAATCATTCAGAATTCAAGAAAAAGAATTTGATAAAACTCCAAAGAGGAGTATTCGAAGATTTAAGTATCAGGAGTGATTAATCCTGTAAAATAGATGCTGCTAATCATTGAAAAGAGAAGCCCTATAGGGCGTCTGTACAACAGGCTCAAGATTTGGCAAAGGAATGGTTGATAGTGGCGCTCGCTCGCGCCGATTTCCGAATCGGTGTGCTGCGAATGCAGAATAATGTTTAAATAAGAAAATTTCGCTAAAGCGACACGAGCGGCATAATTTATACTCCCCCTCGTTGCAAACGAGGTGCAGGCTGAAAATGCTGTGTGGATCATTTGCGGTGAAAACAAATCAGTGTTCATCTGCTCCATTTGTATTTCCTTCTCCACAACATATCCAATCCTTTATTTGTTATATGATTGTACATCTGCCAAAAAGTCACACTTCTACTTTGGCAAGAGATTTGACGTTTAATTGTTAAATGCAAACAATAATAAAACAATATACCTATGAACTATAATAACTTTACAATTAAAGCACAAGAAGCTTTGCAAAAAGCAATTACACTTGCCCAATCTACCAATCAACAAATG
>JAQVZQ010000274.1 GCA_028708095.1 Dysgonamonadaceae bacterium | reverse complement strand
GTTATTTGAAGGGAAACGTATAAGTAACCAATTCAAATCGTGTACAAGAAATTCAGCACGCATATTATTAAATATAAAGTACTTACAAACAAAAATATAATTTTAACGGGACACTAGTGATAGATAAAGACTTTGAAAAAAAGTCTTTGTCAAGAGATTACACTACGGAGATTTATTACATAAATCATCATTAAGAGTCATTTAAAATAGATTGTGATTATTAATCAAATAGATTTATCTATAACGAAATAATATTATAAGTAAAAATTTTATCAATCATGATAAACAAAAAGATAGATCAAATCTGCATACAGAGGAGTATATCCATTTTGTCTGCTTTAAAGCAGATGGACATCTCTATGCATAAGTTGTTAGTAGTTTTAGATGGTAATCAGTTTTATCGATTGTTAAGTATTGGTGATATTCAGCGTGCTATCATCAAGGGCGTTTCAATGAATGAACCCGTAGAGAGTATTTTGCGCGACAAGACTACTGTTGCTACTATACACGATGATTTTTCTGTAGTTAAAGAGACTATGCACAAACGAAAGAATGAGTTTATGCCTGTAATTGATGACACTAATCAAGTCGTGGATGTCTTTTTTTGGGAAGACCTCTTTGACCAGAAACGCGACAACATAAGGCGAATTGATTTACCTGTCGTTATCATGGCTGGAGGCAAGGGCACTCGTCTGAAACCACTAACTAATGTAATTCCAAAACCTCTTATCCCTATAAGCGATAAAACCATTCTGGAAGTTATCATGGATAAGTTTGAGGAGATTGGGTGTAATCAGTTCTATATGTCAGTAAATTATAAGTTCGATATTATGGAATATTACCTCAGTCAACTCGAACATAAATATAACATTTCTTTCATCAAAGAAGAAAAGCCTCTCGGCACAATAGGAAGTGTCTCTCTTCTTAAGAGAAAGATAACCACACCATTCTTTGTCAGCAATTGTGATATAGTTATCGATCAAGATTATCGTGATGTATATGAGTATCATTGTAACAATCAAAATGATTTAACCATGATTACCGCAGTCAAAAGCATCCACATCCCATATGGTGTTATAGAAACAGGTGAAGATGGTTTGATGACAGGTTTGAAAGAAAAGCCGGAGGAAACCTACATGATAAACACTGGTGTATATATACTTAATCCTGAATTGATTGAAGAAATTCCAGAAGGTAAGCTTTTCCATATCACTCATTTGATGGATCAAATAAAAGCGCGTAATGGTCGTATCGGCTGCTTCCCCGTGAGTGAAGGTTCATGGAGAGATATGGGAGAATGGCCAGAATATTTGAAAATGATTAGAGTATTATAACTCGAAGAAAAATATGATGCTTTTTTTAAAGTAATAATATGAGAAAGAAAATTCTATTTATAGGCCACATCTCTAATGCAAAATTAAGAGAACATCTTGAACTTAGGTCTTTTTCATGCGAAAATAAGTTTCGTGAGTTTTTGGGATTTATACAAGTTCAAATTTTTGATGTTGGTGCATGGAATACTGTTTTTTGTGATATTTTTTCGCGCCATGGAGAATACGAATTTTATGTGGTATCATTTCATTATGGTATGAAAAAAAAAATTCAACGGTTTGACGAAAATGGAGTCCATTATATTTTTCTTAAACAAAATCTCTCCCTCATTCAGATAATTATTAACAAGTTTACACATTATGTAGAGAAGAATGACTATAAAAACTATCAGAGAAAAGTATTACAGGCAATTACTGGAATTGACCCAGTTTTAGTGATTTTATGTGGAGCCGAGAATCCTATATATTCAGCATCAGTATTAGATATTCCAAAAAAACCAATTTTTGTGATTATCCAAACATTGTTGTCTAGCAAAAAGAGAATTGAAATGAATGTAGGTTCTGAATATAGGAGGGATGTTGAAAAAAGAATAATCAAACATGCAAATTATTTTGGAACAAATGATAATGAAGAAATAAACTACATAAAAAGCATAAATCCTAAAGCTAAAATATATTCGTTTGTATTCCCTACATTTATTCCGCCACTATATAATAACGAAAAGAAAGAAAGTGATTTCGTTTTTTATGCAAGGGGAATCTCTAAATTTAAAGGGATTGAGGATGCTCTTGATGCTTTTGCCATTGTAAAACAACAACATCCACATATAATTATGAATGTTATTGGCAGTTGTAGTTTATCATATTTGGATATATTGAAAAAAAAATGCGACAACTTGAACATATTGAATAATGTTAATTTTTGCGGTTTTTTTAATAGTATGGAAGATGCTTTTAGACAGGTCCAAAAATCTCGATGTATACTTGTTCCAGGAATCACGGCTTCTCTTAACAGTACTATCCGAGAAGGAATGTTCATGAGAATTCCAACTGTATGTTATGAGACAGAGGCAACAAAAATTATTAATAAAGATAATAAATGCCTTTTTACAGCTATCACTGGTGATGTTCCTGGTTTGGCAAGCCAGATGAGGTTTGTGATAAATAATGTATCTGATGTTTCGAGAATAGTCTCAAATGCATTAGAATATGCCCAAACACATTTTGGTATCAATGCTGTCGAAGCCTCATTGATGGACACAATTCACAGTGTATTAAACGACTAATTTTGCTTGGTATAAATAATTATTATAAGATGAAAATTAATGTTTGGCTGGCTTCTACTATTATTGCTATTACATTTTTGTTATTCCCTGTTTTACAACAAATCGCTTTTTTTACGCATCTCACCCCAATGTATATTATTTCGGTAATATCACTGCTATTTTTATATCCTAAATTCTTAATAAAAAAACCCTTTTTACTTATAATAATTTATTTTATAGTAGTGTTATTTAACCATTGGAGCGGAGATTCTTATTTCAGTGAATCTTCAGCTGTGTGGACAGAAATTGTTGGTCTTTTTATAGGCATGTCTTTTTTTGGATATGTTTATGATAATAAGAATATAATTTCTATTAGACCTCTCTTTATCGCCTTTTTTATTATGTTTTCATACAGTTCCCTTGTGACTTGGGTTCTGTACTTTCAAGGTTATTCTTTGTATGATCTAGGCTTGGATAATCCGATTCTTGATTCACTATATTCTATAGGCATGATGGATTATGTTTTTCCTCATTTGGTTCCGATGCTAATTCCAGCTTTCGTTAGCGGTTTCCGAAATAAAAATAATAGTACAAATGTTAGGTATATGTTCTTAGTTCTAGTAATCTTTTCAATTATGTTGGTCGTGGCCTGTCAAGCATTTACTCCACTACTAGTTGCTTTGTTCTCATTAGTGTTGTCAATACTTGTCTTATCAGGTGGTTTGAGAAAGAATATTAAGCGAATAGGAATTGTCTGCCTGATATTATTTCCGTTTGCATTTAGTCCAAAAATTCAACAAGATACACTTCGATTTGCTAAAACGTTTGTTAATCCAGAAGGAAACTATTACAATAAATTACAGGATTTGGAATATACCATTTATTTAGGTTCTAATTCAGCTGGTGGCGCATTAGAGGGAAGGACTGGTTTGTATCAAGACACTTATCATACCATTGCCAATAATTTACTGTTTGGTACTAATAGTTCTACTTATGGTGGTCATTCGGCAATCCCAGATAGATTTGCTGTATTGGGCTTAGTTGGATTCATTCCCTTGTTGCTTGTGGTTTTATATCAGATTAAGTTGTCCTTTAAAATTATTAATGAAGAAAGTAAGGCATATTATCTTATTGGTGTTATTTCATTAATTTGTACAATTATGATGAAAAATATGATAAGACCGATGACTTGGATTCTTATGTTTATCTATTTGCCGTTACTAATTAAAACATATGGACCAACAAATATAAAGTATCAAAAATAAATTAACATTTATAAGACGCACATGAATATTGCTTATCTCACAAGTTATCTTGGCCCTCAATTTATGGAGAAATATTGCCAGGGGAAACATTTTGCCCTTTCAGGACCATTAAAGTCACTTGGAATAGCAAGGGCAATGATGTCTGCTGGCCATAATGTCACTATTTTTAGTGACGGTGTTACTACCTGCGATGCAATAATATCGTCATTTACCGAGTTTGAGGATTATCCTGAGGGTCATCTTATTATCAATTACTGTAATATCATTTCTAAACATCGTTGTGCTCCAATTAATGAATGGCGCATTAGTAGGAGGTTGAGGAAGGAGAGTAAACAATACGATGCTTTTGTCTATTACAATATTACTCTTGGTGCGGCTCTGTGTATAAATGCTTTCAACAAGGCAATTAAGGTATTAGAATATGAGGATAATATCTTCAACAAAGCATTGGAAGGTGACCGAAACAGTATGGAGGGCTTTAAGACAAGGCTGTATCATTATCTTATGAAACGTACCCATGGGGTGATGGCTGTATGCAATGGACTAATGCTAAAAGAAGTTCCTCATCGAGTACTAACCCCAGGCATCGTGAATGAAGAGGTTTTAAATAATGTTTCTATGCGTATTAACTCCTTGAAGGAAGGTAAACCTGTTCATATTATTCTTACAGGCGGTATCCACTACAGCAAGGGTGGTGATTTATTGGTGAAGGCAATGACCTACATCAAGACTCCATGTGTGGTATCAGTCTATGGTAATTGCGACTTGAACAATACGATGAAGGAACTGATTTCGCATGTGCCTGCTTGCCATAAATTTAAGTTTAATGGGTACCAGAAGCATGATGAACTGATAAAAACGTTGGACAGA
>JAQVZQ010000273.1 GCA_028708095.1 Dysgonamonadaceae bacterium | reverse complement strand
ATGAACCGAAGAAACTTTTTAAGAACTGTTGCTCTTACAGGAGCTGCTTTCACAGTGAAGGACAGCGATGCTATGAGCATACTCACCCAATCTTTTGACACAGCCAATGCAGTCAACTCTTACGATCTAGTAGCTGTAATGGGTGGAGAACCCGAAGCCATGTTTCGCAAAGCAATTTCCGAAATGGGTGGTATGAAGAAGTTTATCAGCCCTGGAGATAAAGTGGTAGTAAAACCAAATATTGGATGGGACCAACCGATAGAGATGGCCGCGAATACAAATCCAAAACTGGTTGCAGAAATAATTAAACAATGTTTTGATGCAGGTGCTAAAGAAGTTACAGTGTTTGACCACACTTGTGATAATTGGCGAAAATGTTATTCAAGCAGCGGAATAGAAGCTGCTGCAAAAGCAGCGGGAGCTAAAGTTGTTCCAGGTGACCAAGAGTCATATTATAAAACTGTATCTATTCCAAAAGGTAGAAGTTTAAAAACAGCCAAAATACATGAAGCTATTGTTGATTGCGATAAGTGGATAAATGTACCAGTACTCAAAAATCATGGCGGAGCACAACTCACCATTTCAATGAAAAATCATATGGGTATTGTTTGGGACAGGGGGTATTTTCATGCCAATGATCTGCAACAATGTATTGCTGATATCTGCACATATGAAAAACCAGCCGTTCTGAATGTAGTAGATGCCTACCGATTGATGAAAACAAGTGGGCCGAGGGGTAAATCAGAAGCCGACGTAGTGTTATCCAAAGGATTGTTTGTTTCGCAAGATATTGTAGCGGTAGATACTGCTGCTGCTAATTTCTTTAATCAAGTGCGAGAAATGCCTTTAGAGAAAGTAACACATATAGGTAAAGCACAAGAATTGAAATTAGGTACGATGGATTTGGATAAGTTGAATATTAAAAGAGTTCGTATTTAAGATATTAAAAATTGAGAGTAATGAGTCTAATGCTGGCGCAAGTCTCCAGACTTGTGCCTCTAGCATCAAGGCACATGTCAGAGATCTGCGCTAGCCGAGCAATAGACTGAAAGTAATACTTTTTGAGATTAGATTCAATCCTAACATGTTTTCTCACATTAATAATTAAAGCCATGCTTAGAAAGCTACGAATAAGTGTTTCCATCATATTGTTCTCTTTAATTACCCTCTACTTTTTAGATTTTAGAGAACTGTTGCCACAAAAGCTTGATTTATTGGCAGAGATTCAATTCATTCCAGCACTGCTTTCACTTAATATAATTGTTCTGGTGAGCTTGGTGTTACTAACTTTAGTTTTTGGCCGTATTTATTGTTCTACTGTTTGCCCAATGGGCATTTATCAAGACATTGTTAGTTGGCTTTCAAAAAGAGTGAAACGAAAGAAAAGATATACCTATAGTCCTGCAAAAAATATTCTCAGGTGGACTACTCTCCTACTCGTCTTTATTGCTTTTATATTTGGTTTTACTTTTTTAGTAGGATTACTCGACCCTTACGGTGCTTATGGTCGCATAGCAACTCATATGTTCAGACCTGCCTATTTAGTAGGCAACAATTTACTGGTAACTATTTTCACACGATTCAACAACTATACCTTTTTTCGTGTAAGCATTTATTCTCTCAGCATCTTTTCAACTCTAGTAGCACTCTTTACATTAGTAGGAGTCGGGCTGCTAGCTTGGCGCAATGGACGCACTTTGTGTAACACTCTCTGTCCCGTTGGTACAGTACTTGGCTTCATAAGTCGTTTTTCTCTTTTCAAAGTACAGTTCGATAGCGATAAGTGCAATAGTTGTGGCTTGTGTAGCATGAAATGCAAAGCATCGTGCATCAATTCCAAAAAACTCACCGTTGATTATAGTCGATGCATTAATTGCTTCAATTGTGTAGATGCATGCAAACGAGATGCGATGCATTATAAACCAATATGGAGTAAAACAAGTGAGACAAAAGAAGCTATTGACGTTGAAGTCAATCAATCGAAACGACGTTTTCTCTCTGCAACATTTACAACTGGGATGGCTGCAACAAGTTTGCTTGCCCAAACAACAACAGAGTTATTGTTTAAACGAGAACTCAAACGACAACAACCCATTGCACCTCCAGGAGTGCAAAACATAGACAGGCTACTTCAAAAATGTATTTCGTGTCATTTGTGTGTTACTAAATGCCCATCGCATGTCATCAAGCCTGCTCTCTTTGAATACGGATTGGGAGGAATCATGCAACCAAAGCTCTATTTCGATCATGGTTTTTGCAGTTATGATTGCACTGTGTGTGGAGATGTTTGCCCCACTGGTGCAATTTTGCCACTCACAAAAGAAGAGAAGCATCACACACAAATGGGTCAAGTCAACTTCATTATTGAGAACTGTATTGTTTATTACGACGAAACAAGCTGCGGAGCTTGTTCCGAACATTGCCCAACACAAGCTGTGAGTATGATTCCCTACAAAGGATCACTAACCATTCCTCACATCGAGCCTTCTATATGCGTTGGTTGTGGAGGTTGCGAATATGTGTGCCCTGCCATTCCTTTCAAAGCAATTTATGTTGAAGGATTGAAAGAACAACAAACAATTGAATTAGTGCATGAGGAAAAGAAGGAGCATGTGATTGATGATTTTGGATTTTAAGTGCCTTAATATTAAATACCGAGAGTTTTACATCCGCTATAAATTTACTTTGCATACTTCGTGTTTTATGAATAAGCAGTAAACAGGTGTGTAATCGAAGCTTCCAGCTTCGAGAATATTTCAAAAAAACCTTATTTGTATTTGTATTTCAACCTCAGTAACTACCAATTACTACCATCATCTCAACCTTATTGGATTGAATATACAGGAAAAAAATAATAAGTGGTAAGAGGATTTGGAAACGGTGGAGTGTATTAGTACTTTGTTTGTCGAGTTTCAGAGGCATTTATATGGGGGATTGGAGTGTGAGGGAGAAACATCTGAAACGTTTATCGAATTAAAACTGCAATTGAAATATTGAACACTGTAGGGACAGGTCGCGACCTGTCCAGATCCAGCGAAGATTTTTCTTTTGCTGGCACAATTCTCCCGACTTGTGCCTTCTAATTTAATCCTCACATGCACAGTTCAAAGACACGCGCGAGCAATGAGGATAAAATGGTGTTAGGATAAAATGTAGAAAGTCTTCATTATGTTTTATAACAAATACACTGCTTGTTGGGAGCCATTGCACAAAAAAAGAAAAAACGCTTTGCTTTATATCTGCAGCGTCAACTGCAAGCAAAACGTTTTTTTCATTTCATATCGCATAATGTGAGTAGCTATTATGCGAACTTACCACAACTTCATAAAAGATGCAATAATCACTTTACACTTGATTACGAGAAATTTGATCGGAACCATTCATCACAACTTGGTTACCTATTTCAACAGAGTCATTCGTTGATGATTCATCAACATGGGTATGATTTTCTGTTTTATCTGGGTTACCATCATCGAAAAATAATTTGCTCATCTCAAAAACTTCCTCTTCACTATTCTTCAACGCTGCATTTTTGCTACGTGTAGTCCTAGTGGCAAGATAAGTTTTGAATCTATCAAAACGAACATGTACTTTCCTCTTATAGTCGGAATAAAAAGTTTCGCCGTCAGCCTCAAGACTTACTGCTGTGTCAAGAGATTTAAGAAACTTCACCATACTTGCGTATGCCTCATCTCTAATCGTTTTAACTTTGAGAACATTGGCAGCATGTTCATCATCTCGAATTTTTAGAGTAGCAACAATTTCGCTAGTTATAGCAACAATTACATCAAAAGCATTGGATAATCCTAAAGTAGTAAGTGCCTCTTGCACTTCAAGCTTTAGACTATACTCAGTCATTAAATTATCCACCAATCGTGTTTGTAATGTGAAGGATGGATTGTAAATATACCTTCGATGCTTATTCAACCAAAGGTAAAGCGTCTTTGCTGCAACTCTTTCTGCCTCAATTGGCGACTTCAAAGTTGTTCTCACTCTACCACGTAGCGAAACGAGATAATTTTTACGCATTTTACTCTGATTGCTCAATACTTCTGTAAGTGGATGCGGGTTACGCGTTTCCATTACAAAATCCAAATCACCTTCGTGTGCAATTAAATTGACCAAAGATTCTTTGACATACGATTCATCGATTTCCTCTTCGTCATAGATAGAGCAAATCTCTTTAAAAACTTGAGGAAATTCTTGATTCCTCAGACCTTGCAGAAAACTGCAGTTCAAATGAACTTTGTTTTTTGAAAACATAATACTAAAAATTTAAATTTAAGCCAAATACACTTCGTGTGTATTTAAACTATCTAATAAAGATACAACAAATTTTATGATAAAACAAATATTTCATCAACTAAATTCACACCCACAAAATATAATATTATAATTTTTATAACTTGCTCTTATACAAACATATACAAAACATGCGAAAAGCTGCAATTTACACTATTTAACATTATATATATATAACACTTTAATTATAAAATTATTTTTACACATTATTTATTTCTAACATTTCAATTATATAATTATTTTTACGCGTTATTTATTTCTAACGTTTCAATTATATAATTATTTTTACGCGTTATTTATTTCTAACGTTTCAATTATATAATTATTTTTACACATTATTTATTTTCAAAGTTTCAATTATATAATTATGAAGTCATTCAAAATATATATAATACCCCATCCTAACATTAAAATGTCTACTTTTATACTTAATTCACTAGATTATGA
>JAQVZQ010000031.1 GCA_028708095.1 Dysgonamonadaceae bacterium | reverse complement strand
AAGGCTTCCTTATATCCATAAGATGGTTGGTTGGAATTATCGTATGACAGAAATGCAATCAGCAACTGGTTTAGCAGAATTAGATCGTATCGATGATTGGAATATGCCAACCCGACGTAGAAATGCTCATATAATAATCGATGCAATTAAAGATCTTCCTCAGGTATTGTATATGCCTATTGACACTGAAGAGAGACAAAATGGTTGGTTTACAATGGCATTTTCTCTTGATATTGAAAACATGACCTGTAGTATAGAAGAATTTGTAGAAGCTGCTGGTGCAGAAGGTACTCCTGCTTGGAAGGTTTTTTGGCCACAGTGTCATACAGAAGGTGCATTCCAAAAACATAATGGTTTCGCAAATAGTGGTTTCCCTTTTAAATCTAAAGAGTATGCAACACCTTCAAGTGTAGATTACAGCAATGTAGATGTACCCAATGCTAAATGGCATGAATCGCATACTTTTACTTGTTTTGCTTTCCCATCCTATACTGAAGAGGACTGTGAGCAAATTGGTAATGCATTAAGAAAAGTAATCTTAGCATATTCAAAATAAAAGAAAGGAAAATTTTATATGACAAAAAAAATTAAATGGGGCGTTATCGGCTCAGGTGGTATTGCTAGGAGAAGGACTATTCCTGAAGGAATTATGCAATCAAAAAATGCAGAATTAATTTCTGTATATGATATTAATAGTGATGTAAATAAGGCAGTGGCAAAGGAGTTTAACGCCACAGCTGCAGAAAGCATTGATGCACTTTTAAACAGTGACATTGATGCAGTATATATTGCATCACCTGCAAATATGCATATTGAACATGTTAAAATGTGCGCTGCAGCAAAAAAACATATTCTTTGTGAAAAACCATTGGGATTGACTGTTGAAGAAGCAGAGGTTATAGTAAAAGTATGTAAAGAAGCGGAAGTATTCTTAGGAATAGGTTTAATGATGAGGTTTATAGAACAACATCAGGCTGCTCTTAAGTTAATTCAAGACGGAAAGTTAGGGAAACCTGTTTTTGGCAGAGCTCAACTCTCAGCTTGGTATCCGCCCATAGAAGGTGCATGGAGACAAGATCCATCTGCTGGAGGAGGAGGGTCGCTTATGGACATGGGAAGTCATTGTATTGACTTGTTGGAAATGTATTTTGGTAAAATTAAAAGTGTTAGCTGTTTTATCAATAACATTGTACATTCATATAAGTCGGAAGATAGTGCTGTTGTTTCCTTGTTTTTTGAAAATGGTGCACTTGCTACAGTAGATTCATATTTCTGTATTCCTGATAATAGCAGTAAGAATGTGCTTGAATTATACGGTTCCAAAGGCAGTATTATTGCAAAAGGAACAATCGGACAGGGTGAGTCGGGTGAGATGATTGCTTATCTGGAAGATGATGTTGCTGGCTATGATGCGCAACAAGCAAGAACTGAAACAGATGGTTTGGTTATAAATCCAACTCCTGTTAATGCATATCTTGCTGAAATTGATGATTTCAGTAAGGCCATATTGGAAAATAGAGAACCCAAAAACAATCACGAAGTAGGTTTAATAAGTCAAAAAATTATTGAAGCTTGTTACGAATCTGCCAAAACGGGTCGGGTTATCGATATAAAATATTAAAACAATATGAGGAAAGTAGTATTGGCCATTTTATCTCATCCAGATGATGCTGAAATGATGTGTGCTGGAACCCTATCTCTGCTTAAAAAGCAGGGATGGGAAATCCACATAGCCACAATGGCACCTGGAGATAAAGGAACGGCAGAATATAATAGAGAAGAAATAAGTGTTATAAGAAAAGAGGAAGCAAGAAATGCTGCAAAATTATTAGGAGGAACCTATCATTGTCTCGAATTTGAGGATGTTTATATTCTTTATGATCGCGAGTCAATTAATAAAACGGCTGCACTGATAAGAAGAATCCAGCCTTCTCTTGTTTTTACTTCAAGTCCAACTGATTATATGATAGATCATGAGATGACAAGCATGATTGTGCAAACCGCTTGTTTTTCATGTGGAATAAAAAACCTTGAAATAAGCGAAAAGCCTTTTGACCCGGTACCATATTTGTATTATTGCGATGCAATGGAAGGTAAAGATAAACTAGGGAATCCTCTACCACCAGCTATGTATGTTGATATCTCAACTGAAATATCCATTAAGGCTGAAATGTTGGGATGTCATAAGAGTCAACGAAATTGGCTCTTGAAACATCACAAAGTAGATGAATATATTCTTGCAATGAAACGATTTGCAGAGGAGAGAGGCACAGAGATAAACGTAGATTATGCTGAAGGTTTTAGACAACACTTAGGTCACGGCTATCCACAAGAAAATGTATTAGTTGATATATTAGGTAGCCTTGTAACAATCAAGTAAAATAGAAATAAAAAATAAATTTAAATTAAAAAGACATGTCAAGAAAAATAAGTATGTTAGCCCCAGATTGGTGGGATTTCACAACATTAGATGATGAGTTATTAAATGATGTAGCAAAACTTTCTGCAGAAGATCTTCTGCAACTTTCAAGACCAGGCTTTAATGTGGTGTTTTATGACACACTTGAGGACTTTTATCTTGCTGAGGCACTCGAATACATAACTTCATGGAAACAAGCAACAGCTTCTAATCCTGTAGGTATTTGTGGTCCCATTGGCCCTACCGAACAATTACCTCTTGTTGCTCGTTTGGTTAACGAATTACAATTAGATTTGTCAAATGCACATATTTGGGCAATGGATGAATGGATAGTTGACGGAAAAGAGATAGATCCAAAAAGTTCTATTTCTTTTGTAAGGGCAATCAACGATTTGTGTTTTGATCGTATTGATAAAAAATTCAAAATGCCTGAGTCTAATATACATATTCCTAAAGCTGATACAAGCGAATATATTCAAAGTTGGAACAGTGGCATTCGCTGTGCTGTTATGCAAGGTGGTCAGGGTGATACGAAACATTGGGCTTTTAATGATCCTGTAAGAAGAGAGGGGAAATATAAAGATGCTCCACCTTCGCCAGAAGAATTTAGAAAATTGGGAACACGAATAGTTGATCTTCACCCTATCACTTGCATGCAAAATGCGAGGACAAGTGGGGGAGGTGTTGTAACTGGAATTCCATCAAAAGCGGTAACTGTAGGTCCTCAAGAAACTTGGAAAGCAGAAAAGGTTTCCATTTGGCAAGCGGGTGTTCATGACAATCCATTCGGTCAGCGTTTGACAGCATTTATGATTGGAAAAAAAATAATAGATTCTTCCGTGCCTATGTCATTACTGGCAGATCACCCTAATGTTCAATTTAATTACTATAGGGGTGGTATTGGAACAACTGTAGTAGAAATGCACTAAAAAACAATTATATGAATATCACTTCGGTAGACTTGACAATTGTTGTAGTTTATATTATAGCTGTTATTATTTATGGGATTTATAAATCTAGGAATGTAAAAAACAGTGCAGATTTTTTAGTTGCAGGTCGTAGCTTAGGATTATTTACCCTTGTTGCAACAGTGGTAATGACTGAATTTAACACGGCGACAATGGTAGGTTACTCAAGTTTCGGTTTTCAAGCTGGACTATACTCGCAATTGATTTTGCTCGCCATGTTTATCGGATTTCTTTGTTATACTTTTGTTGTAGCCAAAAGATGGAAAAGAATTAATGCCACATCAATTATTGAGTTATTTGAATTGAGGTATAGTAAAGGTTTCAGGTTACTGACCACTTTTATGATTGTAACCCTTCTACTCTTCCTTTCCCCTGCTTATTTAAGAGCTGTCGGGCTTATTTTCTCTTCCAGTCTTGGTATTTCACTTACAACTACTGTGATTATTATATCGGGCACAGTGCTCATATTTAGCGTTGTAGGTGGACTGATGGCAGTTGCACACACAAATACGCTTTCATTTGTAATCACCCTTATTGCTTTACCTTTAGTGTGGTATTTTACCAAATCGCATGCTATGGAATTGGGTGGGTTAGAAAGTGTGTTTTCTGCTAAATATCTCTCACTTAACCCTACAGGTATGTGGAATGATGAGGTAATGCCATTTAGTTTTATCTGTTCAACTTATGTCTTAATGTTTTTAATTTATATGCAGTCTCCTTGGTACGCCCAACTCATGACTGCTGCAAAAAGTGAAAAGATAGCATATTCTAGTATGGGTATAGGCGCAGTACTTATTGTTTTGGTTTACGGTTTTTCTATTCAGATAGCAGCATATGTGAGAGTTGGATTTCCAGATTTGGCAGATCCACAACTCGCTTTAGCAATGGCCATTAATAATTGGGTGCCTATTGGTGTAGCTGGGTTAATGCTTGCTGTTATTCTTGCAATTGGACAGACAACTATGGGAACAATATGGAACAATATTGTCTCTATAGCCTCAAACGATATTTATAAACGTATTTTTGATACTAGTGCTTCAGAGAAAAAGTTGTTACGTTTTTCACGCATTACCACTTTAGTAATAGCCTTATTTACCATCATTGTTTCTATTACAATTGTAGATCAGGTTATTAATGTGCTTTTCGTGGGGAATATAATTATGGCTTCTTTGTTTTTTCCTGCATTAGGAGGCTTTTTATGGTGGAAAACTGGTGAAAGAGCTGTTTGGATTACAACTATTACATCTATAATTGTAGGCTTCCTTTCGGTTATTTTAATGAACCAGTCTCCAAATTATAATATCAATGATTGGATGTTCTTGTATTACGTTGTAATAATGCCAGCTATTATTATCATGGGAATTATCATATCTCACTTTGAAAAACCATCTGAGGAATATACGATAAAACGTACACGTTTTTTTGAAAAAGTGGGAACGCCATGGTTTGGGAAAAAAGCATATCTGAAACATGTTGAGTCTACAAACTTGAAAGAAATATGAAACGTATAATTCGAGAGTGAAATTTTTAAAAATGATAAAAAGCACTTGAATATCAACAATTAAGTTTTTTGGAGAAGTTGTATTGTAATAATAATTTTACTGATCCATCGTTTCACATCTCTTTATAAAGAACCGAGTAATAGCTTTTGACACTAAGATAATTAAGAGCGACTCGGTTGCTTTATTAAATGAATTATTAGTAGCATTTATAAATAGAATTTATTTCTTTTTGAAAAAAGGTTCAATTTTTTTAATTCCTGAGTGTAAATATAATGTGCTATTATATAAAGTGTATTTAAATTTTTCTTAAAAAGTGGGTGCAACTTAAAAATAGATCCATTTTGAGATAAATAACAAATTATAAAATAAGATGAAAAAAATCACAGTTTCGGGAGTTGGTAGTTGTTTAATTGATCGCGTGTATAATCATGTCTCTTTTACATCTAAATCTTTCTCTTCCTTTCTTTCAAAAGAAAGAGGCGATGGGGGTTTGTCACCCGGACATCTCGTTTTTAAAGAAGAGTTTGAAAATTTCGCAAAAGATAATTTTCGAACTGTATTAAAAAAAATAACTAATAATAAATTGCCGGATAAGATTAATATAGGTGGACCATGTATTGTTGCTATGATTAATGCTGCTCAAATAACGGAAAATGAAGATTGTAATTTTCGTTTTTATGGATATGGAGGTGAGGATGATGACGGTGATTTTTTATTGTCTTCATTAAAAAAAACTCCTGTCGATATTAGCAATTATACTTTAACAGGAAAAGACACCCCTTCAACCATTGTGCTTTCAGATCCCAGTTATGCGGATGGACATGGGGAACGTATTTTTATAAATTCAATTGCTTCTGCTTGGGATTATTCGCCAAATAATTTGGATGATGAATTTTTCTCATCAGATATTGTTGTATTTGGAGGCACTGCTTTAGTTCCTCAAATTCATGACCATTTAACGTCCTTACTAAAAAAAGCAAAATCTAAAAAATGTATTACTATTGTAACTACAGTTTTCGACTTTAGGAATGAAAAGGCAAATCCTGATAAAAAATGGCCTTTAGGAGAAAATGACGAAAGCTATCTTAATATTGATCTTTTGATAACTGATTTTGAGGAAGCTCTCCGCCTAAGTGGGGAAGATTGTATAGATGATGCAATGAAGTTTTTTCGGGATAAAGGAACTGGTGCCGTAATAGTTACAAATGGTCCACACAACGTAAAAGGGTTTTCAACTCAAAACAGCATATTTCAAAAGCTTGATAACCTCGACATGCCAATATCTAAAGCTGTTTCAGAAAAATTAAAAGAAGGACATAGTGGTGACACCACAGGTTGTGGAGATAATTTTGCAGGAGGAGTAATTGCTGGTTTAGCACTCCAGCTTCAATCCAAACAATCATTAATTGATTTAACCGAGGTAGTTTCTTGGGGAGTAGTTTCTGGTGGTTATACTTGTTTTTATATAGGTGGAACTTACTTTGAAAAATTTCCTGGGGAGAAATATAATCTACTATTACCCTATTATAATAAGTACAAGGAGCAGATTAAAATTGACAACGAAACTATGCATACCTAAGATAAGCTTGAAAACAGGATTTCTATATATTTTTATTTTTAATTATTATCATTTTAGTGATTAAATATTTTATGACAGACAGAAGAAATTTTATTAAACAAGTGGCAGCAACTGGTATCCTTACCAGCATGCCCAACATTCTTTATTCTCAACAGGAAAAAACTGAGCCAATCTTTGAAGATAATTCTTTGCTTGATGAGGATAGTTTTTATGTAGGATGGTCTGAGGTAGATATTACTCCCGATAGACCTGTTGCATTGATTGGACAATTACATAAGCGAATTTCTGAATCTGTACAAGATCCATTAAAAGCTACAGTCCTCGCTATGGAAATTAAAAATTGCAATGGTAAGAAAGAGCAAGCAATCATGGTTTCTTGTGATCTTACATTTATTCGAGCTCAAACACAAAAAAAACTTCAAGGAGTAATCAAAGAAAAGCTTAATGACTTTGATGAATCTAAGTTATTCCTTAATGCTACTCATACTCACAATGCTCCTGGGTTAATTGATGGTGAGTTTTTTGGTTTATATGACACCAGCGACGACAAAGGAATCATGACTCCTTCTGAGTTTGAAGCTTTATTTGTTGAAAGAGTCAGCAATGCAGTGATTTCAGCGTGGAACAACAGACAATCTGGAGGTTTTTCATGGGGTCTCGGTAATGCTTCTTTAGGACACAACAGAAGAACAGTGAATTTTGACGGAACCGCAGGAATGTATGGTGTTAAAAATCCTGATTTTTCACACTATGAAGCTATTAATGACAACAAAATGCAAATGCTTTTTTTCTGGGATAAGAGTAAAGCTCTTACGGGAATTATTATTAATGCCACAACTACTGCACAAGTAACAGATAGCACAAACTTTATCTCTGCAGATTTTTTTAGCGAAGCACGACAAGCTATAAAGAAAAAGTATGGAGAGGATATATTTGTTTTTTTTCAGTTAGGAGCAGCTGGCGATATCACTCCCGAAAATCACGAGAATATTTATAAACGTGCTGAAAACCAAATGTTGAAAAGAAAAGGAATAACAGCCCGCCAAGAATTAGCAAACAGAACATTACAAGCTGTAGACGAGGTAATGCCATATGTGAAAGACGATATTGAATATAATCCTTTATTCAAACATATAGTAGCCAAAGTAGAGTTACCAGTGAAAGAGTCAGTAGCACAACCTTTCTATATGGTTGATGATGTTAACCCAGCTGAACTTCATGTAATTCGCTTAGGAGATATTGCAATAGCCACAAACCCCTTTGAGCTGTACATTGATTATGGAATGCAAATTAAAGCACATAGTGAAGCAATTCTAACATTCCTTGTACAACTGTCTTGTCATCATAGCGGATATCTACCTACTACTAGGGCAGCAAAAGGAGGCGGTTATGCTGCGGATAAATACCTTGTTGGACCAGAAGGAGGACAGATTCTTGTGAATGAAACAGTGAAATTGATTAACGAAATGTGGAGCTAGAATATTTAATTAAAACATTATTTAAACACTTACTAATCAAAAATATATCAAAATGACAAATCGTAGAAATTTTATCAAACAAATGGCGGCAGTTGGACTTGCCAGTAGTATTCCGTCAGCTCTTTTTTCTCAGACTAAAATTGTGAACAACAAAGGTCAGAATAAAGATATGATTTGGGCAGATCTTCTCCACCTTAGCTATAATATGTGGACTGATCATTCTAATGTAGTATGGGACAACCTCCCTGCTGACACATATTCTGCAGTAGATTTTGAAATCAAAACCTGTATGGATGCAAGACGTTGGGCACGTGGATATAGACCATTCTTAACGTTTGACGAAAATACATGGGATGCAATACTACGTCATATGGTTGATCGTGGTATGAATATGGTCGTAATAGATTTGGGCGATGCAATAAAATATAAGAGTCATCCTGAAATTGCTGTAGAAAATGCATGGTCGACTGAAAAGCTAAAAGCACAATTAGCTAAAATGAGAAAAATGGGATTAGAGCCAATTCCAAAATTAAATTTTGCTACAACTCATCAAGCATGGCTGGGAGAATATGGTAGAATGGTTTCAACCGAAAAGTATTATACAGTATGTAAAAACTTAATTAATGAGGTTATTGACCTTTTCGATAAACCACGTTTTTTCCATCTAGGTATGGATGAGGAAACATATGGTCACCAAAGACACTATAATTATGTAACAGTAAGGCAAAATGATCTTTGGTGGCACGATTTTTATATTTTAATGAATGAGGTTGAAAAAAACAATGTGCGTTCATGGATATGGTCTGATTATGTTTGGCATAATCCTGAAATATTTTATAAGAAAATGCCTAAATCAGTACTTCAAAGTAATTGGTATTATGGAGCAAGTTTTGATTTTGAGAAACTACCCGAATCAGCTGGTGTTCGAGTAAAGACATATGGCGATTTAGAGAAACATGGTTATGATCAAGTGCCTACAGGCAGTAATCATTCAGTAGACATAAATATGGAAGGCACTGTGGATTATTGTAAAAAAGTTATTAATGAATCACGACTTTTTGGTTTTATGACAGCACCTTGGCGTCCTACATTAGCACCTTGTCTTGATACTCATAAAGAAGCGATAGATCAAGTTGGCAAAGCTATAAAAAACTTTTAATTTTAAATAATAAATAACTAATATGAGACAATCAATAAACTATTTGTTAGTTTTAATGGTGTTTGGCTTGTTTTTGAATTGCAGTCAGAAAGCTTCTGGTAATAAGGGAAATATGAAAGTAGGTGTTTCAAGAATTGATATTACACCTCCAATAGGCTACCCTGTGCATAAAGTAATTAGTACTGGAGTGTTGGATCCTCTTGAGGTAAAAACAATTGTTTTAACTCAAGGAAAAACAAATGCTGCTTTGATCTCTGCAGATCTTTTTTATATACCTTCTAATCTTTCTACATTAGTACGCAAATTAGCTTCTGAGAAAACTGGTATCCCTATTTCTAATATTTGTCTTACAGCTACACATACTCATGCTGATCCAACCTGTTTTAATGATGTGGATGTTTATATTAGTAAGATGGATGAAGGTAAACTTACTGAACAAGATGAGAAAGGATATGCTGGGCAACTTATAAATAATTTGGTGCAATCTGTTATAGAAGCACAGACTAATCTAAAACAGGTAAGTATAAAGGCTGGCATCATACCTGTAGAGGGATTGTTTTTTAATAGACGACACCTTATGAAAGATGGAAGTGTAAAGATGAATGGTGGGTTTCTTAACCCAGATGTGATTAGAACAGTTGGACCAGTTGATCCTGGAGTGGGGTTTGTTTTATTTAATGATGAGGAAAATGGTAATCCTTACACATCTTTAACCACCTTTGCGATGCAATTAGCAACAATCGGCAGTACAGATAAATTTAGCAGTGGAGTTCCTCATTTTTTGGAACAAAAACTACAGGGTAGTCTAGGTGAAAGTTTTGTGTCTGTATTTGCGGAAGGAACTTGTGCGGATGTCAATCATTGGGACATAACAAAACCTGGACCCCAATCGGGTTATGAGCATGCAACTAAACCCATTGGTGAAAAAATAGCAACCAATTTATTAGAGACGATCCCAGAACTTAATAAAAGTAATGGATCTCTCGCAGTTAGCAATAAAATAATCCATGTACCATTGCAAACATATAGCAAAATGGATTTGGAGTGGGCAAAAAGCTATGATGAAACTGGTGCATCAGCAATTGTTAAGGCTCGTATTAGGAAAATTCTCTCACTTGAAGAACTTCGAGCAAAATATGGTGATACACTCTCTATGGAGGTACAAGTTTTCAAGTTAAATGAAGAGACAGCTATTGTTGCATTGCCTGGTCAAATATTTGTGGAGCTTGGTTTAGCATTAAAAGAAAATTCACCTTTTAAGAATACTCTTATACTGACATTGGCTAATAGCCATGAAGAATGTATTCCAATTAGAAAAGCATATGCGGAAGGTAGTTATGAAATTGTTTATTCACTCGTGGAATCGGGAAGTGGAGAGATGCTCGTAGAAACAGCTCTTTCGTTATTAAACGAAATTAAATAGAGATGAAATTTTCACAAACGATGAAACACAAAAAAATATATTATGAAAAAATATAATGTAGGTATTATTGGTTACAGTTGGGCTGCAGGAGCTCACATCGAAGCTATCAACAACACTTCCTTGGCACACGTTACAGCCATTTGTTCTTCACGTAATCTTGATTCAAAGGAAATTAGCGCTAAGCATGGTGGTACAATTAAATGTTATACTGATTTGGCAGAAATGCTTGCAGATCCCGAACTTCATATAGTTTCGATTTGCAGCTATCCCGCCGATCATGCTAAACAAGCTATTATGGCTGCTGAAGCAGGTAAACACCTTATAATTGAAAAGCCTGTGGCATTAGCATGGGATGACTGCTTGGCTGTTAAAACAGCCGTTGACAAAGCAGGTGTTAAATCTTGTGTTTGTTTTGAATGCCGTTTTTCAAGTCAGTTAGAAACAACCAAATCACTTATTGACAGTGGAATGTTGGGTGAAATTCACTATGCTGAGGTAGACTACTATCACGGAGTTGGTCCTTGGTACAGCCAGTACAGATGGAATGTTGAAAAAGAAGCAGCTGGAAGTAGTTTGTTATCTGCTGGAATTCATGCAATGGATGCCTTGCTATTTTTAATGGGGAACGATGTAGAGAGTGTGCATAGTCTGGCAACTTTTTCCAAAAATAAAGATTTCGCTAAATATGAATATCCCACGACCTCGGTTAGTCTTATCAAATTTGAAGATGGAGGAATAGGAAAGGTATCATCTGTAATTGATTGTTTGCAACCATATTATTTTCACATTCATTTGATAGGTAGTGAAGGAAGCTTGCTTGATAATAAATTTCATTCTACCAAGCTTGGCGGACTTGATAAAAATAAATGGAGTGAATTGTCAATGAAAACACTAGATTCGGGCGATGTTAGTGATCATCCTTACCAGAAACAATTTGAGACCTTTTTTGAGGCTATTAATCAAGGAAAAGAGATGCCTCTTACAAGTTTAACTGATGCATTACATACACAAAAAATTGTATTTGATGCAGATAAATCAGCAGAACAAAATATGTAAGTGAGTTTTTTAAAAACAAAGGGAGATTATTTAATGTAACATATTATGAACTGTAAAACCTTCTACTATACTAATAATGAATCTATATTATAGAACTTATTAACATGACAAATCGTAGGAATTTTATCAAACAAATGGCAACTGTTGGTATTGTTAGCAACATACCAGGAGTACTTTCTTCACAGAATAAATTCTCTCAAAACAAATCATTAATGTCGTTGAATAATGATACTGAAAATTTGGATATGACAAATGATCTCCCTTTTGAGGTGGGCGTCTCTATGGTTGATATTACACCTCCTGTAGGTTTTCCGTTGTATGGATATCCTTCAAAGCCAAGCACTGGTATCAAAGACCCGCTTTACGCCAAAGCGATTGTTTTTAAACAAGGAAAAACTAAAGGAGCACTTGTAATATGCAATTTATTGGGGATACCACGCGATCTCAGCAGAATAGTTAGAGAGAGGGCACAAAATGAAACTGGCATACCATTTCAAAACATCAGTATCTCAGCAACGCATACTCACACCAGTCCAGGTATAACAGAAAGTTTTAAAGAATATGCGCTTCGCGAGTCAGCAAATAAACTTACAGATGAGGATAAAAAAGGTTACTTCACTAAACTTATTAATGGGGTTACAACATCTATAATTTCAGCAAACAGTAATACAAGTAAAGTAGAAATAACTTCTGGAATCGGTCAGGCACCTGGAATCTCCTTTAATCGTCGGTATCTTATGACTGATGGTCGTGTACGTTTTAATCCTGGTCGGAATAATCCAAATATTGTTCGTCCTTCAGGTCCTGTTGACCCGGATGTGAGTTTTGTTCTTTTTCGTAAGCAAGGTCAAAATAGATACTCATCGTCTTTGACCGTATTCTCAAGCCATTATGTAAGAGATGCTACAGAATTCAGTTCAGATTATCCTCATTTTATTCAGCAAAGATTCAACGAGTTGTTCGGGAATCAACATGTTTCAGTATTTGGATTAGGACCTTGTGGTAATATAAATACTGTGAATGCCATGAATGCATCTACTGAAAACGCAGATGTAAAGGTGAAGAAATTTGGTTATATTCTTGCTGATGCAGTTAATAATGTCTTACCAAAGGAAATAAATAGAAATCCATCACTTGAAATAGTATCAAAAATAATTTATCTTCCAATTCAGGATTATACAAAAGAAGAGCTGGAATGGTCGGGAGAAGAAGGTGAACAACTTTATAACGAAAGATCATTTTTGAACCACAGGCGAAGGCTTAAAATTTCAATTTGGGGTGTTCAGCCACCTCTCGAAAAGCTTCGCATGTATGAAGCGGTAGCACCTGCTGTATCAGGTGACGTTTGGTATCTACCTGTGGAAATTCACGTATTTAAACTTGATCAGGAAACAGCAATCGTAACAATGCCAAGCGAATTGTTTGTTGAATTTGGAATAGATATAAAAAAAAGGTCTCCGTTTGCTAATACTATGCTGATTGAGCTGGCAAATGCTGATATCGCATACCTACCTACAATTCAAGGGTTTAAAGAAGGTGATTATGAAGCGATAAATTCTAGATTGATCCCAGGGTCAGGTGAAAAGATGATTGATTCTGCAATTGAAATATTGGAGTCTTTAAAAAAACAATAAGGATATAATGAAAGAAAAAGCAAACAACAAAATTATTATTTTTGGTGCTGGAAAGATAGGACGTTCTTTTATCGGACAGTTATTTAGTGTAGGTGGTTTTGAGGTTGTATTTGTAGATATTTCTGAAACTGTACTGAAAGAACTGAATCAACGAGGCGAGTATCATGTTATTATAAAATCGGAATTAGAAGATACTATTATTGTAAAGAATGTCCGTGGTGTAAATGCACGTGACAAAGAATTGGTAGCCAATGAAATTAGCGATGCAACAATATTGTCTGTGTCAGTTGGTCTTAATGCTTTACCACACATTTTACCTTCGATTGCTGATGGGTTAAAAGAAAGATATAAGAAAAACCAAAATGGAGCAATCGATATCATCATTGCTGAAAATATGCGTAATGCATCTCAGTATTTCAGAGAAAACTTAATCAGTCATTTACCAGATACTTATCCTTTCGATGATCTTGTTGGTCTGATAGAAACAAGTATTGGAAAAATGGTTCCAATTATGCCAGAAAGCATTGAAAAAGAGGATCCTCTATTAGTTTTTGCTGAACCATACAATACATTGATATTAGATAAAAAAGCGTTTAGAAACCCAATTCCTACAATTGAAGGGTTGGCTCCAAAAAATAATATAAAAGCATGGGTAGATAGAAAATTATTTATTCACAATCTTGGTCATGCAGCTACCGCTTATTGGGGATATTCTTATAATCCTAAATTTCAATATATATGGGAAGCACTTGAAGTTCCAAGTGTTTTTTCAAATGTAAGAGAAACAATGTTGCAATCAGCGGATCTTTTGGTGAAGAAATATGTTGATGATTTTTCTATCCAAGATTTAATCGACCATGTAGATGATTTGCTCTCTCGTTTTAAAAATAAAGCCCTTGCTGATACTATTTATCGTGTAGGTTGTGACTTGCCACGAAAGTTGGGTCCAGACGATAGGTTAGCAGGAGCTATCAGATTGGCCGTTTCTTTAAATATGCCATACGATAAAATACTAAAAACATTGATTGTTGGAAGTCAGTTTAAAGCTGAAAATGAAAAAGGAATTATGCATCCATCGGATATTATTTTTCATAAAGAAAATACAAGTATCAATGATGTGTTAGAAAGCGTGTGTAAATTTGATACTAAAGATTTTGCTCAAGTACATGAATTAGCTAAACAAATATAAAGTCAACCTACATCAACAAATAAAAAACCCGAGAAAATATTTTCTCGGGTTTTTTTATCATAAAAATATTACAAATAGTTTAGTTGTTATACCAACCGTCAACCATTGTTTTATTAGCTTCGTACCATTTGCGAGCACCAGCTTCTTCTCCGTCTTCTGCAATTGTGCTCATTAAATCATTTAATTGAGCATCATTTAAGTTGAAGTTTTTGAAGTAGTTAGCCGCTTGTGGCATATCTTCTTCAAATCCTTGACTGGAAAGAATTGCACACACATCTGTTGGATATATTCCTTTTGGATCTTCCAAAAACTTTAAATCATATTGTGTCCACTTAATGTGAGGCTTCCATCCTGTTACCACAATCCAATCTTCGTTTCTTGTAGCTTTTTGAAGTGCAGCAACCATTGCAGGTCCGCTAGAGGTAATTTGCTCAAGATCTAAACCGTATTCTTCAATCGCCTCGTATGTGTCTTTATGGATACCCGCTCCACTATCAATACCAATGATTTTGCCATCAAATTTTTCTTTGTTGGCATTCAATTCCTCAATTGAATTGATGGGTAAATACGATGGTACTACTAAACCAGTAGTTCCTTCACTAAATGATTCACCCAGTTTAACTAACTTATCACCATAATCTGCCCAATAGTGTTTATGTGTATTAGGCAACCATGCATCCATAAACACATCACCTTTAGAGTTTTCTTTTGACAATTCGGCGAATATTAGTCCAGGATCTAAGTTTGTTAATTCTACTTCGTAGCCTTGTTCTTCAAGAGCCACTTTCGATAAATGAGAGTAGGCAACTGCCTCTACCCAATTAGGATATAAAATAGTTACTTTTTCTTTTCCACTTTCACTGCCTGTACATGCTGCAAAAGATGCAAATAACCCTACAATAAGGGCTAGGCTTACTAAATTTCTTAATTTCTTCATGATTAATTGTTTTTTATATTAGAATCTCTATTATAATTTTATTCGTCTTTATTTATTTGGTTTTTATTTGCAAAAGCTTGAGTTATTCGATCCAACATAATTGCTAAGATAACAATTCCTAGTCCCGATTCAAAACCTTTGGCTACATTATTTTGTTGAATACCTTGGTATACAATGCTTCCAAGACCGCGTGCACCTACCATTGAAGCAATAACCACCATTGAAAGTGACAACAAAATAACTTGGTTGACACCTGTTAAAATAGTTGGCATTGCGAGTGGTAATTCAATTTTGAAAAGTATTTGGTTTTCTGTAGCACCGAATGCTCTGCCCGCTTCAATGACTTCTTTTTGCACATTTCTTATTCCTAAACTTGTAAGTCGCACAGCAGGTGGAACTGAAAAAATAACAGTTGCTATAACACCAGGAGTGTTTCCAACGCTGAAAAAGAAAATGGCAGGAATAAGGTAAACAAAGGCAGGCATGGTTTGCATGAAATCTAAAATGGGTTTGATTACCGCATCAGCTATTTTACTTTTTGCGGACAAAACTCCAAATGGAATACCGATAATTAGTGCAATAACAGTGGATACTAGTACCAATGTTGTAGTTTGTATTGCTTCCTTCCAATAGCCCATTCCATAAATCAACAGAAAACCAAAGATTATAAAAATGGATAATCCAAGACCTTTCTTAAATCCTTCTTTTTTTAATGATCTACGTCCCGCATTTGCATAATAAGCCAAAAATGTAATAGCTATAAGTAGGACAACAAAAGGTATGGACAATAGAAAAGCAGTCATGTTATCTACAGTCCAAGATATACCATCGTCCATAGCATCCCAAATGGGAGAGAAGGTTACTTGTAAGTAATTAATTGCAATTTCGATATATTTTCCTAAATCAATAACTTTCTTCATATCAAATTTCGTTAGCTTTTTCAATTAATTCAGTTACTTCATCATCATCGTAGCGTGTAGCTTCTATAACTATTGAAGTTTGTGTAACTAAACCATGGAGTCTTCCACTTTTTCTATCAACTACAGCGATTGGATAGCTGTTTTCTGAAATCAAAGGAATCATTTCTTCCACTGTATATTCTCTGTGTACGCTAGGAACATCTGTTTGCAATGCTTTTTCCACAGTTCGCTCTTTTTGTCGTGCAAGTTGAATCACATCTTTTAATTCAACATAACCCAGAAATTTACGTTCTGTGTTTTCAACAGGTAGCACATACACTCCAGTCGAACGCATTTTGCGAATAGCCCCTTTAGGTCCGTCTTTTCCTAATTGAACTATAGTAGGCTTACGAAACATTAATGTTTCGGCAGTGATAACTGTTTTGCGGTCCACTTTCTCAATGAATGCCTTGATATAGTCGCTTGCTGGATTTGAGAGGATTTCTTCGGCAGTACCTATTTGTTCAATAACACCATCTTTCATAATTGCAATTCGATCACCAATTTTGAATGCTTCATCCAAATCGTGGGTAATAAAAACAATTGTTTTATGCAGTTTGCCTTGAATTTGTAAGAGCTCGTCTTGCATATCTGATTTAATCAGCGGATCGAGTGCTGAAAAGGCTTCGTCCATCAGCAATACATCTGTATTATTTGCCAAGGCTCTCGCCAAACCAACACGTTGTTGCATTCCACCAGACATAGCACCTGGATAGTGTTCTTCATAACCTTTAAGACCAACTGTTTCCAATACTTCCATTCCTCTTTCATAGCGGGCCTCTTTAGAATCGCCTCTTAGTTCAAGTCCGAATGTTGCATTGTCAAGAATAGTTCTGTGCGGGAGCAACCCAAAGTTTTGAAAAACCATACTCATCTCGTTACGACGGGTATCCATTAACTCTTTGTTTCCTGCTCGTGTAATGTCGTGGTCTTTAAAGAATACTTTACCTGCAGTCGGCTCATTCAGTCTATTCAAACATCTTATCAGTGTAGATTTTCCACTACCTGAGAGGCCCATGACCACAAAGATTTCTCCCTCAAATACCTCAAAGTTGGCTTTGTTTATCCCAACTGTGCATTTAGTTTTTCGGAGAATCTCTTCTTTTGAGACTCCTTTGTTAAGCATTGCAAGCGCTTCTTTTTTTCGTTTTCCAAAAATAAGAGTGAGATCTTCTACTCGCAACTTAATATTTTTATTTTCTTCATTCGCCATGAAATTAATTTTTAAAAGTAATAACCAAGGTTGATATTAAAACGGCCATTCCAGCTTGCGTCTTCAACTCCTGATCCTAACCCTTTTCCGAAATCATCGGTAAACCATGGTTGATTTTTACCCATTGCATAATCAAAGTATGCGAAAATTGGACCAGCCGATACAAGGAACCCTGGAATAAGATGATGTGTATTTTCAAAATGTTCATTTGCTTTATCAACATAAGTGTAATCTACATAGGGTTGAATACTTGAGATAGGTCCCCAACTAACTGGGATGGTATATGCAAGACCTGCAACATACATATTTGCTTTAGATGCTACTCCACCTGTATAATCTACAAAGTCAGTTCCTTCATCTACAGTACCGCCTGGGTAATCTGCTCCATAAGCTCCCATTTGTACTACGTCAAGCCTGTTGCCATTATCATCATTCGCTCGATAGTTGTAATGTACAAATTCAGTTTTTAAGTTAAATCCTGCAAAATCACCTACTAAGTGGGCTGCAAATGCACCTGATGTTACTGATTTATCTAATTTAGAGTTATAAATTCCACCTATTTGTCCTGATAAACCCACTTCCCAATCTGGAACGAAGCGCCAAGCTACACGAGCGTTAAACTGGTCAAGTTCTGACAACGAAGCGTATGTTTGTTGATATTTACCATCACCATCAACAATAGCTCCCATTCCAGGCACTATATCATATGAATATCTGGCTGTATTTCCTGCGCCCGATCCATTAGGTTCAGGTTGACGATAGTATGCCAATGAGATATCTATATCTTTAGTTGGAGTAATGTCAAATTTTATACCCATATCGTAATCGTCTTCAAGACCTACATAATAGGGAGCTTGAAAAAAATAGGAGTGCGATGCAAAACTTGTGATTCCAAATGGCACCTGCGAGACTCCAAGTTTTGTGTACACCATATCTGAAAATTTATATCCCATCCATCCATGATGCATAAAATGGTTGTTGGATGAAGGATAGAAACGATACTCAAAACTGAAATCAATACCTGATAAAGATCCATCCATGTTCAATCGCCAAGTGTCCCATGTAAATTGTGGATCTGTTTTGTCTGTACTACCTTCGTAGTTGGTTGAAATAATGTTGTAACGTAATGCGCCACCAAATTTAATTCCATCTTTTTTTTCACTTTCTTGTGCAGTTATTAAAAATGGGAAAAATAACAATGCAACAATTAAAAACTTTTGTTTGATTTTTTGAAACATACCTAAATTCTTGATTTAATGTTCAATTAATATATATTGATTATTTATGAGCAAGCTACTAATTTGCTTACAATGAGTTTTTGGCGGAAGGCTAATTCGTTAGTTTATTCGTCTTTAATTTGTGTGAGCCACAAAGGAATCGAGAGCCTTAATTTTTTTTACAATCGACAAAGATAGAGTTTTTTGAACTAACATCAAAACATATATACAATTGATTATAAATTCGATACTTCAAAAATGTTCGTTTAACGTATTGTCTTATACATTTGAGTTTACTTATTTATTGCTTTATTATTATAGGACTTAGTTGGTTATGTTAAAAAGAAAATCTAATAAATCGAACTATAAATAACTTAGAAAAATAATTATATTCAATCATTATCTGTAAAGTTTTCTACTGTAATTTTTTATCCTAAAGTCATATTAATATGAAAACAGTGTCAAATAAAAGCACTATTAATTTTTTTTCTTAGAATTACACTTTGTTGAATTTATAGCAAACTCATTGAGGTATTATAAAATATGTTTATGATGCGTATTTAAATAATAATCAGGGTTGAGAATACGAAAACAATGCCTTTTTAGGATATTTGCTGGAAAATAATTTAATTTTCAACTTCACTGTATATGGATCAAAGATATAAAAACAAACGTTTTTCTGACAGTCTTTATTTATGGTTTAAAATATGAGTCCATCCGAAAAGAAAAGGTAATACCCCTGATTCCTACCTCTAAATCTAAAGAGGACTTTGGATGAGTGCTGATTATTAGGCTTTTTCCTTTAGGAACACAGGGTATAAAAAGTATAATAATCGGCAACTGAGGGTTCTCGGAGTGGATTCAAATATTGTTTTTATTTTTTGAACTATCGAAGAAATTTCACTTCGTCATAGTCCATTTCAAAAATAATAAAAGAAACAGTTGTAAAAACATTAATTGGAAAATGTTTTTTGTTTTGTACCACTCAAACTATCATCTTTGAATAAAATCGTGTTAATGCGCCGCACAAAACATCTAAATTGTACAAGTTCTTACTT
>JAQVZQ010000272.1 GCA_028708095.1 Dysgonamonadaceae bacterium | reverse complement strand
TTAACTGAAACTCGAAGCGAAAAACAAAATTATCAAATTCTCTTTTCGTATATAGGTTGCCACCATATCTTTTGCTTGGATAAATAACGATGTTGCCATCTTCAATGATATAATCGTGTGTGTTACCAGTCCATTCGTGCATATTGGTGCCATCAAAAAGGATTTCAAAGTTTTCTTTCTTCTCTTCAGCGGATAAAGTAAATGGTTCGGGGCGGTCTATTTCTTTAATGTAGATATCGCGATAGGCAACTTCACTTCCGTGTGCTTGCAATTCTATTTGCTCCATAGCAAATATCGGAAGGCTTCTATCCCAGAAATTTTCTAAAATTATATTGTCAGTAACAAGTTCTCCGTTAAGATATACAGTTACCCTATAACCAATCATTTTAATGTAGAATGTATTCCATTCACCAAGTTTCAAGTCGGCAACTTTTAAGGGTTTGCTTTCGTGTGTCTTGTTGTTATACAATCCACCTGATCCAACCTCAGCACCAACATTTGTTCGGGCAATATCCCAAATTTGCACCTGTGGTGTTCCACGTAAATAGATGCCTGCATCAGGTTCTTTTCCTGGATATAGTTTCCAATCTACGAGCATTTCAAAATCACCATATTTTTTATCTGTGCAAAGGTTATCTCCTTTTCCAGTAAAAAATAATCCTTCGTCTTTCACAATCCAACTTTCTGCAGCTGCTTTGTCAGCTTTCGATTGTGCTGTTGCTAATTCCCTGTCACTCATGTTTGCACGAGTAATGGGATTGCCTACTAAGCCTTTCCAACCTGTTAAGTCTTTTCCATTGAAAATGGGTTCAAAGTCATTCTTTGATTTATTTTCGTTTAAATATTTATTTATGGCTTCTCGTTGGTAACCAGCATCAGGATTGTCTAACGCTTTACTTACCTTGTTTAGAATAGAGGTTGTTTTTGTACCTGCAAATGATGGGTTGTTTAATGCTAAGCCCATTGATGCTTGTGCTGCTTTTTCACGTAGTGATGATAATTCTAAATATGGTTCTAGAATCAATAGTGCCTGATACATATCAGTTTTGGCTAACAAGTCAATAATTTGACCTTTTTGTTTATCAGAGTTAGCCATTTCAAGAGCTTCACGTAAAAATAAATATTTCACTGCTCCTTTTTGATCCGAGTTAGATGTAGTATTTACAATTGCATTTACTGCATCTTCTTTCTCTTTACTGTCTTTGCTATTTCGAGCAATTTCTAATAAAGGATATATAACATCAAATGATTTCCAAGTAGCTAAAGCTTTAAAAGCTTCACTTTTGTTTTTATTATTTTGATAATCATCAAGAAGCTTGTCCATTGCTTCTTGTGTTCCAGTGTAAGCCATTGCAGGATAATAGAGATAACTTTTTGCGTCAGGTTTGTTTAGTTGGACAGAAACGATGTTCATTTGTTCATCAGCGGAAAGATTAGAGAGTGAGGCATTAATAGCATCTTGTAGAGCTGGAACATAATCTGTGTCTGATTTTTCGAGAAGCATAAACAGGTCGTCTAAGTTTTTCTCGGTAGAAACATATTGTAAGGTTTTTGCTGCTTCTGCTTTTACTGTATCATTATCAGTAAACATTTGATTGTAAACCAAACTATACTGGCTTTCCATTCTACGAGTTGCAATAAGTTGTAGAATGGCTTTTTTACCTTCATCACTGCTATCATTGAATACAGATGCAAGGACATAAGACATATCACCATTGTAGGTCGTCAATGCTTCTTTTGCCAACTCAATTGTTTCAGCATCATTGCTTTTTAGCAACCCTGCTAATTTTAGCATAGCATCTTCGTTACCTAGTTTCGCTAATGAACGGATAGCTGCTGCTTTTAAAAGTGAATTATTGGAAGATGTAAAACCAGTAATTTCTGGTAATGCTTGTGTCATTCCTTGATCACCCATCCAATACACAATAGGAATTTGAGTTTCGGGAGCAGATGTATTAAGGTATTTCACTAACATCTTGTATCCTTTTTCATCGAGTTTGCTGGGCAGCATTCGTAAAGTACTCCTCACTAGTGCAGGGTCTCCATCTTTAAGTGCATACTCCACTAATTTTGTTTTGTTTTCAGCAGGCATGCTCATCAATAGATTCATGGCTGCAATTTGCAAATCTGGTTGATTCTGTTTTTTTGCAGTTTTTAATAAAGCATTGGCTTCTTTCCTAGCTGCTTTAGCATCAATTGCACTTAGCGTATGTAAGTATTCTATATAGGATGCTGTTATGCTTTCTTTACCATAAGCAAACTTTTCGTTAGCGACTGCTTTTTTAAATTGATTCAAAGAAGCTTTCGAACCCAACTTGCTTAAAGCAATAAGTGTTGTTTTTTTTAAATCAGGAGTTTCGGCACCATTTAATAAATTTAGCAAAAGTCCTTCAACATTTTTACTGTCAGTTTGTGCAATTGCATTCACTAACTGAATTTTCATATCTTCTTTTGTGGTTTTCTCTAAAGCTTGAACTAAAGCCTCGTTTGCTTTAGGAGAACGGAATGCAACTAAAGCTTGAGATGCTGGACCCAATAGTCTTTCATTTGTCAAGAAAGAAGATAAAATTGCAATGTTATCATCACCACCAATTCTCTCTAATTGACGTATAATGAATGCTTTTATTTCATCATGAAGTGTCAATCCAAGTGCTTTTTGATATGCATTGGCTGCTTCTAAACGTTTGGATTCATTCTTAGCAACAAAGTTGGTCCATCCGCTCAAAGCAAACTCATATTGCTCATTACTTGTGGGTCCAGGAGGACTCATGCTATTTATTAAATTCAGCAATCCTTCTTCTCCAGTTTCAACTAAGTCGGTCATTAACTGATTGTACTGCTTTGATGTTTTTGCAGGTAGTTGTGCCAGGACATCAGCCACAACAGTTGTTGTTATTCTGTTTTTTGGCGTTTGAGCCTGTAGTCCGCCTACTGAGAATAGGCAAACTAATAATAACGTTATGAAGTTATTTGTTTTTTTCATTATATATTTTTGTAATTTATGGATCAAATGCTCCATGGTGAACGCATGGGTTGATTTAATAATCTATTCGCTTCAGTGTCGTTAATAAAAACTTCGTTTACAGGGTCATATTCCAAAGTTCTGTTTAATTGAAGTGCAATAGCACCCATATTTACTATGGTACATGATCTGTGACCGTTAAGTTCATTCAATGCATATTTTTGACGTGAATGTATACTTTCGATAAAGTCTGTATTTTGTGCAGGAGGTTCAGGGAATTCTGCAAGTTTCTTTTCCCAATTTGGCACATCGCAAACAAAGTTTTTATATACATTTCCTTTTGGACCTGCAATGTAAGGTGTGTTAACCTCACCATAATCGCCACCCCATAAAACTATTTGACATCCATCATCATATGTATAAGTTATGCTATCCCAAGTGCCCACTGCATCGGGGTGTTGTTGAGGAGCATTCACTTCAATTTTAACAGGACTTGTGTTGTCTTTGTTAAGCATATACTGAACAGGGTCAATATAATGTTGCCCCATATCTCCTAAACCACCTCCGTCGTAATCCCAATATCCACGGAATGTTTGATGAACACGATGAGCATTGTAAGGTTTGTAGGGAGCTGGGCCTAACCACATGTCGTAATCTAATTCTTCAGGAATGGGTTGAGGTTCAAGGTGGTTTTTACCAACCCAAAAGAACTTCCAATCAAACCCTGTGTGCTTACTAATAGTTACTTTAAGTGGCCAGCCTAACATACCACTGTCAACTAATTTTTTTAATGGTTTAACTGGTGTGCCCAATCCATAAAATGAACTTCTAAAGCGGAACCATGTGTTTAAACGAAAGATATTCCCATGTTGACGTATGGCTTCAACTACACGTTTGCTCTCTCCAATTGTACGTGTCATGGGCTTTTCGCAGAAGATATCTTTTCCTGCTTTTGCTGCCTCTACTGACATAATGCCATGCCAATGGGGTGGGGTGGCGATGTGAACAATATCGACATCTTTGTCAAGAATGAGATCTCGAAAATCATGATAAAGGTTTATTTTATCATTAACCATACCAGCTGCTCTTGATAGATGGTTTTTATCAACGTCGCACATTGCCACAACACGTGTATTGTCGTATTTAATGTGTCCTCGACCCATTCCGCCAACACCAATAATACCTTTTGTTAACTGGTCGCTTGGAGCTATAAATCCTTTACCTAACACATTACGAGGAATGACTGTAAGTAAAGTCAAACCACCAATGGTTTTTAAAAATTGTCTTCTGGTTTTCATACTTAAATTGTAATTGTATATATATCAATTAATTGCAATGAGGAATAAAACAAAAAGATGTTTTACAACTATAATTGCATTAAAATTACTGTTTAATTGTGAGAAATGAAAATTAAAACCTCAAATAGTAATTTAATAATGCCAATTACTTTTTATTTTTAAAATGGAAAAAGACTCCATTATTACTTAAAGAATCAGTTTTGACTGTAATAGTTTTTTTAAATTTGTCGTAGTTTGTGGATAGTTCGTCTAATGCTGAAGAACAGACTATTTGTAGTGCTATAAAATCTTTTATTGTATTTTATCGCTTAGATGCTCCATGGTGAACGCATGGGTTGATCTAATAACCTATTCGCTTCAGTATCGTTAATAAACACTTCGTTAATAGGGTCATATTCCAAAGTTCTATTTAATTGAAGTGCAATAGCACCCATGTTTACAATGGTGCACGATCTGTGACCATTAATTTCATTTAATGCAAATTTTTGACGTGTGTGTAT
>JAQVZQ010000271.1 GCA_028708095.1 Dysgonamonadaceae bacterium | reverse complement strand
ATCTTTCTAGTTGTCTGAGCACTTATATCATATACATAGGTGGCTACTGTGGAGTTTTTCTCACCTGCTTTCGGATATTTAAATGAATATATATCGGGATACAATTTGTTTTCAAATTGCTGCATTTAGAACTCTTTCACTTCTGATTCATCTGTTTTAACAAAAGCCAAAAGATTATTATCTGGTGAAAACTCCATCAAACGAGTAATAGCAAACTCCTCTTCATACACCCAATCGGTTGCGCCGTTAATTATTTTATTAAACTCTCCATCTTTAGTAACTTGTGATTCGGTATCAAAATCAAATTTAGCCAACCATATATTATTGTCAGCGACATATGCTAGCATCTTCCCATCAGGAGAAAACGTTGGAATCATTTGCTTAGAAACATTCTGTGTCAGCTTCCTTACCAAATTGCGACGAACGTCGTGATAGAAATAGTTAGCCTTAAAAGAATGACGGTAAAGTTGCTCTTTGTCTTTATAAATTAACACCCTATTCTCATCAGGACTTACCAAAAAACCTTGGAAAACATCAAAAGTGCACTCACGTGCTTTTTTTGTGTTAAATAGTGTGTCTGCAGCTTCCCCGGTAGCATAATTAAATTTGATAACGGCTGTATTTTCATCATCCATCTGATAATAATAATTACCATCAACAGATGAAACCATGGGCTTAACTCCTTCTGGTTTGTAAGCTCCATCTACAATCTCTTTTAAAACATAATTCTGTGCATATAAGCTAAGTCCAAGGAGTATAAATGTGGTGAGCAAATAAATCTTTTTCATATTTAAAGTAATTTTTAAATACAAATATATGATATTTCTCTTAAATTACTGCTCAATCAAAGCGAGATACATCGCACTCCAATGATATTTATAAATTGTTTGCAAAAAAAATTTTCATTTGCATCAACTACAAATGCAGCAAGTTATCATTCAAACAGCAATAAGGACAACATTATGCTTGAAAAATCAGTTAGTAGCTAATCCACAAAAAAAATATTGTTATCTTTGTATAAGTTTTGCTTCAATTATTAATCGATTTATATTAAAAAGTCAGTTAGTTAGTTTTCTGAACTGAAGTCAAACACATCGGGTAAATTACACAGAAATAAATAAAAATGAATCTGCTTAGAAAAAAACTGTTCAAATACGATGCACCACAACGTGCTAAAGCTGCGGGCATTTATCCTTACTTCCGGGTGATAGAAAGCGATCAGGATACAGAGGTTATCATAAATGGCAAAAAAGTTCTAATGTTTGGATCTAACGCCTATCTCGGACTTACAAATCATCCCAAAGTTAAAAAAGCTTCTATTAACGCTATCAAGAAATATGGCTCTGGTATGGCAGGTTCTCGTTTTTTAAACGGCACACTTGATATTCATATAAAACTGGAGAAAGAGCTTGCAGAATTTGTGCGCAAAGATGAAGCAATTGTTTTTTCAACGGGTTTCAATGTTAATCAAGGAGTTATCTCGTGTATAACGGGACGAGAAGACTACATTATTTGGGACGAATTAAACCATGCTTCTATCATTGAAGGACAAAGATTGTCATTTTCCAAAAAATTGAAGTTTCGGCACAACGACATGATTTCTCTTGAACGACAATTAATAAAGTGTGACCCAAATAAAGTTAAACTTATTGTTGTGGATGGTGTTTTCAGCATGGAAGGTGATGTTGCCAATCTTCCTGAGATCGTGCGCCTTGCTAGGAAATACAACGCAAGCGTTATGGTGGACGAAGCACATGGAATTGGTGTTATGGGGGAAAACTATAATGGTAAAGGCGCATGTGAACACTTTGGAGTTTTAGACGAAGTGGACTTAGTGATGGGTACATTCAGCAAATCACTTGCATCAATTGGGGGATTCATTGCTGGAGACAGCACTATTATCAATTATATACGCCACAATGCCCGCCCTTACATATTTAGTGCAAGCATTACTCCCAGTGCAACCGCAGCAGCATCTGCCGCCCTTGATATTCTTAAAAAAGAGCCAGAAAGAATAGAAAACTTATGGAAATTAACAGACTATTCTTTGAAACACTTCAGAGCAAATGGATTTGAAATAGGAAATACGTCAACTCCTATTATTCCTTTATACATAAGAGATACTGATAAAACATTTATGATTACTAAAATGCTTTTCGAAGAGGGAGTTTTTGTAAACCCTGTTGTCCCTCCTGGAGTAGCGGTTGAAGATACATTGATTCGTTTTTCTTTAATGGCTACACATACTATTGCACAAATAGATGAAGCAATAGATAAAATAACAAAAGCGTTCCGACAATTGGATGTCATAAAATAGTCAGAAAACAGATAACCATATAACGCTAATCACGTCGATAAAAAACTGCTCAAAGAAATAAGCTAATCTTATTTAGTTGAGCAGTTTTACTTTTATTATAAAATTGTAATTACTCTATCTACTATTTTCCTGATAAGTATGTAGCTATACCTTCTTGTGTGGCTTTTAGTCCTTTATCTCCTTTTTTCCAATCGGCGGGGCAAACCTCTCCATACTCTTCGGTAAATTGTAGCGCATCAATTACCCTTAAAATCTCATCAACACTTCTACCCAATGGCATATCATTTACTACCTGATGCCTAACTACTCCTTGTTTGTCAATTAAAAATAGACCACGATATGCTTCTGACGAACCAGTAAACACTAAACCTTTAACCTCATCTTCTATATAGCTACCAGCCAGAACGTCATATGCCATTGATATGGTCTTATTGTGATCGGCAACCAATGGATAAGTAACCCCTTTAATTCCACCATCATTAAGCGGCGTTTGCAACCACTTCCAATGAGAAAATGCTGAATCGGTTGATGCAGCAACCAACACTGTATTGCGCTCTTCAAACTCAGCCATTTTATCTTGAAATGCAATTAATTCTGTTGGGCAAACAAACGTGAAGTCTGCTGGATAAAAAAAGAACACAACATATTTTTTCCCCATATATTGATCCAAAGAAAAATCATCAACAATTTCATTACCATCAACAACTGCTTTTGTCCAAAACGAGGGAGCTTTTTTTCCTACTAATACTGACATATATTTATTTGTTTTTTAATTATTAACCGCACAAATATACATTACATTTAAATAGGAATGTAATAATCAGGCATCTATCGTATATAGAAAAAAACTATACAGTAAAAACAATGTACAATCCTCCATTAATTCGTAATAATAAATTGAACCTCACAATGTTTGTATGACATACCATAATATACTATTTTAACGCTCGTAATGTTTCACATTTACATAAAAATGAGTACATTTGCACGCAATAAAACCTAAAAAGACTTTCTCCTATGTCATTTATTGCAGATAGATTTATTATGGATGGGTTGACCTTCGACGATTTGTTGTTAGTCCCCGCATATTCAGAAGTCCTACCTCGGGATGTTGATTTAAGCACAAAGTTTTCTCGAAACATCACATTAAATACCCCTATGATTTCGGCGGCAATGGACACCGTCACCGAAACCAATATGGCAATAGCCGTTGCACGCGAAGGCGGAATAGGTGTTATTCATAAAAACATGTCAATTGAAGAACAATCAAAACAAGTACGTGCTGTGAAACGTGCTGAAAATGGCATGATACTAAATCCCATTACCACCACACGTGACAAAACTGTAGCCGACGCACTCAATATAATGGCGGAATACCGTATTGGGGGAATTCCCGTTGTAGATGCGAATAATCACCTGGTCGGAATAGTAACCAACCGAGATTTGCGTTTCGAGCGAAATATGTCAAGGCTCATTGACGATGTGATGACTAAAGAAGGTTTGGTTACCACACGCCAATCTACCGATCTCGAATCGGCTGCAGACATTCTGCAAGAGTACAAAATAGAAAAACTGCCTGTTGTAGATGAAAACAACTCCCTCATCGGATTAATCACCTATAAAGATATCACCAAAGCCAAAGACAAACCATTGGCTTGCAAAGACGGACAAGGTCAGTTGCGTGTAGCTGCAGCAATAGGCATAACTCCTGATTCTGTAGACCGTGCCAATGCATTAGTTATAGCTGGTGTTGACGCCATCGTTATCGACACTGCCCATGGACACTCAAAGGGTGTGGCTGATATGTTGAGAACAATTAAGAAATTACATCCCAACATAGATGTTGTGGTGGGAAACATAGCAACAGGTGCTGCTGCCAAAATGCTTATCGATGCGGGAGCAGATGGCGTAAAAGTAGGTATTGGTCCAGGCTCTATTTGTACAACGCGTATTATTGCTGGTGTGGGAGTTCCACAAATATCTGCCATCCACGATGTTGCCTCCGCTTTGAAAGGAACAGACATCCCTCTTATTGCTGACGGTGGTTTGCGCTACTCGGGTGACATTGTCAAAGCCCTTGCAGCAGGAGCCTCATCGGTAATGATGGGTTCAATGTTAGCTGGAACAGAAGAATCTCCTGGTGAAACCATTATCTTTAATGGTCGCAAATTTAAAGCTTATCGCGGCATGGGATCTCTCTCGGCAATGCAACAAGGATCAAAAGATCGCTACTTCCAAGATGCAGAAGACGACGTCAAAAAACTTGTTCCTGAAGGAATTGAAGCCCGTGTTCCATTCAAAGGAACCCTGCAGGAGGTTATATACCAAATGGTAGGAGGGCTACGAGCAGGGATGGGTTACTGTGGTGCTGCCACCATTGAGCAACTACATCAGGCTAAATTCACACAAATAACTGCTGCTGGATATGCTGAAGGCCACCCACATGGTGTTATGA
>JAQVZQ010000270.1 GCA_028708095.1 Dysgonamonadaceae bacterium | reverse complement strand
AAATTTGGGAAGTAAAAATGTTGTTTTTGAAAAAGATGGATGGACTGTTCGTACGAGAGATCGTAAGCCATCAGCACATTTTGAACATACAATTGCAGTTCGAAATGGAAAGGCAGACATTTTATCAACTTTTGAATTTATAGAAGATAATCTTTAAACATCGTAATTATTTAAAAATGGCTAAACAAGAAGCAATAGAACAAGACGGAGTTATTATTGAGGCGTTATCAAACGCTATGTTCCGTGTAGAATTAGAAAATGGGCATGAAATTACTGCTCATATTTCTGGTAAAATGCGTATGCATTACATTCGTATTTTACCTGGAGACAGAGTTAGAGTAGAAATGTCACCCTATGATCTTTCTAAAGGAAGAATATCATTCAGATACAAATAAAAAAAGATATGAAAGTAAGAGCATCATTAAAAAAACGTACAGCTGACTGTAAGATTGTTAGAAGAAAAGGTCGTTTGTACATTATAAACAAAAAGAATCCCAAGTTTAAACAACGTCAAGGATAATAATATCATTTTTGTAAAATAACAATTAAATATATGGCTATAAGAATTGTAGGTGTCGATTTACCGCAAAATAAAAGAGGCGAAATAGCCTTAACTTATATATTCGGAATCGGACGCAGCGCATCAAAAAGTATTTTAGAAAAAGCAGAAGTTGATAGAAATATCAAAGTGAAAGATTGGACAGATGATCAGGCATCACGCATACGTGAAATAATCTCTGAAGATTACAAAGTTGAAGGAGATTTACGATCCGAAGTACAACTTAACATTAAGCGATTGATGGACATTGGTTGCTACCGAGGAATCAGACATCGTATAGGTTTACCAGTTCGTGGACAAAGCACAAAAAATAATGCCCGTACACGAAAAGGAAGAAGAAAAACAGTTGCAAATAAAAAAGTAGCTACTAAATAAAAAGTGATTAAGTAATATGGGAAAAAGAACTGTAGCAGGAGCAAAGAGAAGAAATGTAAAAGTTAGTCCTATGGGGCAAGCACATATTCATTCATCATTTAACAACATAATTGTGTCGTTAACTAATGAGGACGGTCAAGTAATAAGTTGGTCATCTGCTGGAAAAATGGGCTTTAGAAGTTCAAAGAAAAACACACCTTATGCAGCTCAAATGGTAGCATCAGATTGTGCAAAAACAGCATTTGATTTAGGTTTACGCAAAGTGAAAGTTTACGTAAAAGGACCCGGAAATGGTCGCGAGTCAGCTATCAGGACAATTCATGGAGCTGGAATTGAAGTTATGGAAATTGTAGATGTAACTCCCCTACCACACAATGGTTGTCGTCCACCAAAGAAAAGAAGAGTATAATCAGTAATTTAAGTTTCATTTAAAAATTGAAACTTGAACTGTGATTAAGATTACAAGTACAACTTCTCAGTAATCGCGGCTGCACAGTTTGGGATTCAGAAAAGATAAATTATTAAATAATGGCAAGATATATTGGTCCAAAATCAAGAATCGCCCGTAAATTTGGCGAAGCCATATTCGGTCCTGACAAAGTTCTTTCAAAAAAGAATTATCCTCCAGGTCAACATGGTAATTCACGTAGAAGAAAAACGTCTGAATATGGTATTCAGTTACGCGAAAAACAACGTGCAAAGTACACATATGGTGTATTAGAAAAACAATTTCGAATTACTTTTGATAAAGCTGCCCGTAGTAAAGGGATTACAGGTGAAGTTTTGCTTCAGCTTTTAGAATCAAGGCTTGATAATATTGTATTTAGATTAGGGATAGCACCAACACGCGCAGCTGCACGACAATTGGTAACACATCGTCACATAACAGTTGATGGGAAAATTCTAAACATACCCTCATACAGTGTTAAGGCAGGACAACTAATTGGAGTTAGAGAGAAATCTAAGTCTATGGAGGTTGTAAGCAATGCACTCGAAGGCTTTAATCATAGTAAATACCCTTGGTTGGAATGGGAAAATTCGAATCTAACTGGTAAATTATTACACTGGCCAGAAAGAGATGATATCCCTGAAAACATAAAAGAACAATTAATAGTAGAATTATATTCTAAATAAAAATTCCATGGCAATTTTAGCATTTCAAAAACCCGATAAAGTAATAATGTTGCAAGATGATGCCTTCTATGGGAAATTCGAATTTCGCCCATTAGAACCTGGTTATGGTGTAACCATAGGCAATGCACTACGTCGCATTTTGCTTTCTTCGCTAGAAGGATTTGCGATCACTTCTATCAAAATTGAAGGAGTAGATCATGAGTTCGCATCACTCCCTGGAGTTATCGAAGATGTGTCAAGCATCATTCTTAACTTAAAGCAAATAAGATTTCAGCAAATTGTAGACGAAATAGATAACGAAAAAGTAAGTATTAAATTTTCAGGAGCACAGGAGTTCAAAGCAGGAGATATTGGACGTTTAATGACTGGATTTGAAGTGTTGAATCCTGATATGGTTATTTGTCATTTAGAGAAGAAAGCAGAAATCCGGATCGAGCTTACTGTAAACAAAGGACGAGGATATGTTTCAGCTGATGAAAACAGAGAGACAATGTTAGAAGATGACGTTCAAGTTATAGCAATTGATTCTATTTTCACTCCTATTCGAAACGTAAAATATGAAATCGAAAACTATCGTATTGAGCAAAAAACTGATTTTGAAAAACTTAATTTTGAAATAATTACAGATGGATCAATTCATCCTAAAGAAGCTTTGAAAGAAGCTGCTAAAATTTTGATTCATCATTTCATGTTATTTTCTGACGACAAAATTATGCTCGAAACAATCGATGCAGATAACTTAGAGGAGTTCGATGAAGAGCTGCTTCATATGCGTCAGCTTCTTAAGCGAAAATTATCTGATCTTAATCTTTCTGTAAGAGCTCTTAATTGTTTGAAGGCTGCTAATGTAGAAACATTAGGTGAGTTGGTCGAGCATAACAAGAATGACTTACTCAAATTCCGTAACTTTGGTAAAAAATCACTTGCTGAACTTGAGGAGTTGCTTGAAGGTTTAGATCTTACCTTCGCTATGGATATTTCCAAATATAAATTAGATAAAGACTAAATAAGTAATGAGACACAATAAAAAGATAAACCACTTAGGACGCACTAGTGCTCACCGCGGAGCTATGCTTTCTAATATGTCAGCATCACTGATTATGCACAAACGCATCTTCACTACTGTTGCAAAAGCTAAGGCTTTAAAAAAAGTAGTTGAGCCAATTATCACAAGGTCCAAAGAAGATACAACTCATTCAAGACGTATTGTTTTTAGTACACTTCAAAGCAAAGAAGCTTTAACAGAGTTATTTCAAAATGTTTCTCAAAAAGTAGGAGACCGACCAGGGGGTTATACACGTATAATTAAGACTGGTCATCGCTTAGGAGATAATGCAGCAATGTGCTTCATTGAATTAGTTGATTACAATGAAAACATGCTTAAAGATAGCTCAGCTGCTAAGAAACCTAGAACTCGTCGTTCACGAAGAAAATCATCAGACAGTCCTGTAACTGCTACTCAAAGTGCTGATAAAGTAAAATCATCTGAAGAAGTAGAAGCGGATAAATCAGAGACTTCTAAAGCTAAAACTCCTTCCATAAAAGAGGCAACTCCAAAAAAAGAAGAGGTTAAACTCGCTGTAAAAGATGAAGTTAAGACAGATGATGTAGATACACCTGAAATTGACAAAGAGTAAGTCAGAATAAGTCAAGACATTTTAGATAAACATAAAAAAACGTTACAATTTTAATTGTAACGTTTTTTCGTTTAAAGAAAATTCAAGATGAATTTTTATATGAAAGCTGTTTATTATAGAGACAATAACAAAATATTTCAAGTATAACGCAGAAATTATATCAAGATCTTTACTATTTCATCTTTCTCAAGTTGGTTAATTATTGAACAATCCTGCCATGAACTATTATATGCTTTTGCTCCACCTAAATTTTGCAGCTTTTTTATTATTGTGATAATACCAAGCTTAATATTTTGCATTTCAAAGATTAATCATCCTAAAGCAAAATGAGAAGTCTATTTCTGTTCAACTTGTATCTTTTCATGCTATTTATTGTTTTGTTATTGTTTTACTATAATTATAATAACCACCTGCTGCGTTCGTACGAGCTGCTGCACGTATATAATACTTTTTTCCAGCAATTAATCCTGTGATAGTGAAAAGTTTTTCACCCATAGTTAAATTCTGTGAGCCAACTTTTTCTGTTTGTTGCCCCCCCCCACTAAAAGTAAACATATTGGGATTCTGAATTGTACTCCAAACAACACATAGCTCTTCTAAGGTTTGACTTTCATGAACTTTCTCATATTCAATCTTAATTGTAGCAGTCGTAGTTTCAAAGTTTACAATATTAGCTTTAAGACGCACATTTGGAAGCACCTTTATTTCTACTTCAGTGTTACTATTAACCTTGACTTGTAGTGTGTCAGATATCATTTTAAAAGCACCAATAGCAATAAGTTTATAATTACCACTAAAAAAAGCGCTGTTTACAAAATGTCCATCAGGAAATGAGTTGCAAACAATAGGTTGCTTTGAATAACCTTCAAAAACATGAATAAGTGTACCTCCATTTACTCCTCCATTTTCAATCAATTCATTTGTAACATTATCTATTACTATTCCCGATAGCGAAGCATTGGGGGCTTCGTAATTGTCTATTGAGCAGCTATATACTGCCAATAACAATATGGTTTGTAGATATAATATTTTTTTCATTTATCTTTGTTTTTTAAATTTACCAACCT
>JAQVZQ010000269.1 GCA_028708095.1 Dysgonamonadaceae bacterium | reverse complement strand
AAAGATTAATTTGTTGAATAATGAGCTTTTTCTACAACTTAATGATAACACTCAAAAGTTGGATGACTTCATAGGTAGAAGTACCATGAGTAAAGAAAATCAAGCTTTAATGGATATGCTTTTCTCAAAAGAAACATTGAATTTAGATATGGCTGCGGGCTTTCAAGGTAATCCTAATATTGGAAGCGTTGTTCTTAATCAATTTGATGACAATGATGTATTTAAAGCATTTGCGAATGATTTTCAAGATGGCGACAAAATCTTCATCATTAGCTCCATTTTTGGAGGCACCGGTGCCAGCGGATTTCCACTTCTGAGAAAGACACTGCATGCTGAAAATGTAAAAGATGCCAGCGGAATGGTTTTGCCCAAATGGGGTTTGATCAACAAAGCTCCTATTGGAGCAATAACTGTATTGCCCTACTTCAATGTGGATAGTGCTCCTGAAGATAGTTTAGTTAATTCCGATACATTTATAGATAAATCGAGAGCAGCTTTATCTTACTACAAAACTGAAGACAGAAAGTTAGATACACTCTATTATATAGCCGATAAAACCACATCAACCTACGAACACAATAAAGGTGGTGATGCACAAAAGAATGATGCTCATTTTGTAGAGCTGGCTGCAGCATTGTCCCTGTTGGATTTTGTTGATCCTAAAAAACAGGAAAATAACATTCATCGTGATGATGATAAGAATATTTTAAGAACTACTTACAAAGAATTTGGAATAAATGATAATAATGGAGTTGTTGATTTCACAAGTTTAGCTGATGAAACAAAAAGTTTGATTGTGAATCCTCTTTCTCGCTTTATGTTGTTTCGCAATTACATGATATATGTATTTGACAAGGAGTATAAAGTTCAACCTTATACATATAAAAGATTTAGAGGGAAATTTCGCAATAAACATTTAATCCAAAAGTTAGAAACCGTTCAATCAGAATTTCATGAATGGATGGAGGAGATGCAGAAACAAAAGCGTAACTTCACACCCTTTAAACTTAGTTCTGATAATGCTTTTGATTTCATTAAAGGTGATTTGTATATGAATACTCCCAAAGATGTGCGCTATAAAGATTGGGCTGTAGTAGATAATGAACTTAATCGTCAATTAAAGAATACTAATTCAGAAGTAGATGAAGCTCGTTTTATAGAGTTATTTAATCTTGCTACTGAAGAATTGCTTAATTTTAAAAACTAACAAATCATGGAAGTATTAAGATTACAAAACGATAAAAACACACAGCACGATTTACAAAACACTCTCCAACATTGGGATAAATCGAGCATGTATGATGAGAAACAAATAAATGCCATTGAAAGCTCCAATGCCAAATCATTTCATCAGCCAACATCCATTCCATCGCCTTTTGCAAGAATTGCATTGGTAAAAACAGCCTTTAGTGAAGTTGCAGAATATAATTACAATTCGCTAACTGCTTATCAGAAAATTGTTTCTGACACATTAGACGTAGCAGAAATATTTTTCACTTATGACAAGTGGCGTCAAAAAATTGAAATTATAAAATGGGATAGGAAAGATGATTTAGAAAAACTTTTCAAAGGTCACAGACAACTATACCATACACTCGATATGTTTTTAAAAAACGATGCTGAAAACTATAATTTCGACAAAATGGAGTCTATTTATATATTAAAATATAAAGATACTGGTGATATGATTGGTGCAACATCACCATCTACAATGTTTTTTAGTTCAGCGAACGAATTTAAAAACATTATTATTGAGTTGAGTAGCTCAAGAAAAGCATTTGATGGTATCGTGCCTTTACATGTACGAAGTTGGGAATTCCAAAAATACTTATATACATGGATTGCTGCAAATAATGAAAACAAGTTTAAAGATGGAAAAGCTGCAAGCTCAGTTTTTCACGAATTAGCTAAGTATCTAGAAATGCAAAAACCTCTAATAAACAGGACAGCAGAAATTGATGACTTAACAAGAAATGCATCCCGAGAATTAATCAGCACATATAAAGAATTAACTAACTCGGTAGAAGTTTTAGGAAAACCTCTCTATCAAAGTAAAACAACAGTCATTGATAATTTAACTGTCAATGATTTGTTGGAAGATACAATAATTAGATTACCTTATGAAATAAATAAAGAAAGCTTTTTCAATGGAAACTTGGAGGAAAATAGTAAACAAACTTATTTATTACCCATAAAGAAAAATTTCTTTAAATATTTTACTATAGAGGAATTAAAACAAGCTATTAAAATAAATCACACAAGTACTGTTGCTGAAGTAGAAATGAAGATTGGCAATCAACATTTTCAAAAAAAGTATAAGATAACAGATGGTTCTTTAATTCAAACTACTTTTGATTGTGCTATTTTTCCAAAAATAAAATTTAAAAACGAAAAGGAAGCTCATTATCGTTTTGGATTAGTTTATGATTTTAAAGAGAAAGACAATTATTCTGCAGAGTATGTAAATATAGATAAAAAAAATGATGAATTAAAAACCCGTCAATCTATCCGAAACGAAAGCAGACAATATAACTATCAATTGAAGAATTATTCATTAGAAGGTTCAAATTTTGATTATATTCAAATAAAATATAAAGAAGCTATCGGAATTATCATTCCTAAATTAGAAGCAAAAACGGGTGATGATGTGTTTGTATTTGCTGTAGATTTCGGAACCACTAACACACATATTGAATATAAAATAGAAAGTGAAAAAGAGATTAGATCTTTTGATATTTCCAAAACCCCAGTTGATGATAGACAAATCCATTGGCTACATGGCGGTGAGGATTATTTCAAAGAAGTATTTGATGAAGAATATATACCTGAATATACTGATGAAGAGTTCAGATTACCTATGCGTACTGCTCTTTCATATGGTGAAAATACAAATTGGCAAGATGTATATCCTTTTGAAAAAGCAAGCTTTGATGAATTGTATGAAAAGCGTTTATCATATCCATATAATAAAATTATTACTGATTTAAAATGGTCAGATAATGATAATAACCAAAAACAAGTCAAGGTATATATTGAATCAATTATGTACGTGCTACGTAACAAAGTAGTATTGAATAATGGCAATTTGACGAAGACAAAAATACGATGGTTCTATCCCATTAGCATGGAAAGAGCCAGATTTAAAAACTTAGAGAGTGCATGGAATGACGCTTATCAAAACTACTTTGGCGGAGATAAAGAAAATATCATTGCAATTACTGAATCAGTTGCTCCATTCGAATATTATATAAGGGCCGGAACTTCAAGCAATTTAGTTTCAATTGATATAGGTGGAGGTACCACTGACATTGTTATTTCATCAACGGGAAAGGTGGATTATATCACATCTTTCCGTTTTGCTGCAAATTCTATATTCGGGAATGGTTTTTCTGAAATTGACATTAAAAAAAATGGAATTGTCAGACAATTTTTCGAAGAAATTAAATCTGAATTACAAAGCTCAATTGATAAAAATGATAAACTATTTGGACTTTTTAATTATATGGATAATAATAAAAGCTCCGCTGATATTGCTTCATTTTTATTTTCATTAAAACACAATAAAACAGTGAAGACGGCAGGTGAAAATCTTGCAAACAATGTAAACTTGGAGAGTAAATTAACTATTGATACTACACAGAAAATAAGCTTTGTTTTTTTCTATGCTGCAATTATTTACCATCTTGCTAAATTGATGAAGGCAAAGGATCTTGAGATGCCTGATAAAATCGTTTTTAGTGGAAATGGATCAAGGGTAATACCTCTTTTTACCGATGATTCGGAAATTCTTGAAGGCTTTACGAAAGAAATATTTAAAAAGGTATATAACGAAAAAACTTATTTAAATAGTTTAAATATCACTCTTAATAAGGATAATCCAAAAGAGGCAACATGTAAGGGTGGATTTTACATTAAAAGCACTAATACATTTGGTGAAATTCTGAAAAAACAAGTAGTATTACATAGTAATGGAACTAATTCATTAATTGAAAGGAAAAACAGTGGCATTGGTGATACTGAAAAGAAGAATACATATAATACAATAAATGAAGAGTATCTTAGCAAATCGGTTGAAGAGGTGAGTGATTTTATTGACATTGTATTTGAACTACTACAGTTCTTCAAGAACGAAGGATTTAATCTTAATACTGAGTCTATTGATATTGCAAAACAAGTTTGCTATAAAAGGTTGAGTATATATATGAATATTGGTTGGCAACAAAAGAAAAGAGAAATAGATGAAAATGATATAATAGAAGAAACATTCTTTTTCTACCCTCTTGTTGGCATGCTAAAAGATCTAACTGATGCTATTTGTGATAAAAACTCAAATCAATGAAACTAATATTTGTAACCATGACACGAATAATAATATTATTAAGTGTTATTTTATTTTTCAATTGTTCTAATCAATTAAAAAATGAAAGTGATACTACAGTATTTGAAACTAAGGCAAAATTAGAAGAAGAGTATAAGAAGAAAACAGAAGATTATAAAAAAGAAGTAGATTCTAAAATTGAAGAAGTTGATACACGATTAGGCAAGTTAAACACACTAATTAAAGAGCAGAATGAGGGTAAAGCAGTTTTAATTTTTTCTATAATCATTCTGAATGCAATTGTTATTATTATTGTATTTATTATATTATATATATTTTCGAAAACCGAGATATTTAAAAATATAATTATAGAAAAGGTTGTAAAAAGCCAGAGAGTAGAAGACATGGTTAATAAAAAACTTTATCAACAGAAGAAATCTCAAAGCTTTAACAAATTTACAACAACAGAAATTAAAGAGATAG
>JAQVZQ010000268.1 GCA_028708095.1 Dysgonamonadaceae bacterium | reverse complement strand
CTTCTCATGTGTACAGCTCTTTCACTTATTCTAACAAATTTAGGCTCAGTGGGAGTATTCTATCATGATTTATGGTTAAAAGAAATTCCATTCTTTCAACAATTAAATCTACCTTCTAATCTTCTTCATTTTGTGAATGATGCATTAATGGCTGTCTTCTTTTTTCATGTAGGGATTGAGATAAAAAGAGAAGCCATTGTGGGTGAACTATCTTCAATTAACAAAGCTATATTTCCAGCAATAGCTGCTGTTTTTGGAGTTGCATTTCCTGCAATTATATTTTTGATTATTACACGTGGCACAGTGTTTCAAAATGGTTGGGCAATTCCCACAGCAACCGACATTGCATTCTCACTCGGCGTCTTAGCCATGGTAGGCAAATCTGTTCCATTTTCTTTGAAAATATTTTTAACTGCTTTAGCTATTATTGATGATTTATGTGCCATTCTGATTATTGCCTTCTTTTATGGTAATGCACCAAGTTTAATTTATTTGGGAGGTGTTGCTGTTTGTATTGTAGCAGTATTACTTTTGCTTAAGATAGTGCGTCCATCTAAAAAACGAAACATACTTTTTATTCTCATCGGATTAATTATGTGGTACTTTATGTTTAACTCGGGTATACACGCTACATTTGCAGGTATCTTTATGGCAATGTTATTACCCGTACACAGAATTACACAATATGAAAAAGTACTTGACTTTCCAGTCAATTTCATAATTATCCCAATTTTCGCTCTGGCAAACACAAGTTTGTTTGTTTCAGGAGATTCATTTGCTTACTTGGCTTCACCTCTTTCCTTAGCCATCATTTTAGGCTTATTTGTAGGCAAGCCATTGGGAATTATGTCAGCTGCTTTTATACTGGTGAAAACAAAGATTATCAACTTACCAAAGAAAGTAACACTGACAAAATTTTTAGGTGTAGGCTTCTTAGCAGGTATTGGCTTCACCATGTCAATATTTATTTCTACTTTGGCCTTTGATGACAAGGCAAGTGGAGATTTATCAAAGTTAGCGGTGCTTATTGCTTCGCTATTATCGATGGTTGTCGGATTTATATGGCTTAGAATTAGTTATCCTCCTAAGAATAAAGAAGAGCATGAAGTAAAAATAGAAAAGGTGAAGTTATAAATACAGGTTTCCTTTTTTTCATTAACAAACAGGACCATACATTATCAGCACAAGAAATAGTTGATAAAATGTGTTCTCCAACTTTAGGAATTGAACGCCTCTAAATTTACAATAAAATAATTACCTTTGCATAGACTCACTAAAACAAAAACGTTATGCAATCGGTAAGACCTAAGAAAAGTCTTGGACAACATTTTCTAAACGACCACACTATTGCAGAAAGGATTGCAGGCACCTTGGATGAATTTTCTCAATATCCTGTATTAGAGGTTGGACCAGGAACTGGTATGTTAACACGTTATTTATTAGAAAAAGAAAAAGATTTAACGGTTGTAGAAATTGATTGGGACTCGGTTGCATATCTAAAGCAACATTATCCGCAGCTGAATGAACGCATTATTGAAGACGATTTTCTTAAATTGGATTTATCCCTACTTTATGACACACAGTTTTGCATTATAGGAAACTATCCATACAATATTTCTTCTCAAATATTTTTCAAAGTCCTCGATTTCAAAAACCTTATTCCTTGTTGCACAGGGATGATTCAAAAAGAAGTAGCTCAGCGCTTGGCTGCCTCGCCAGGAAACAAAACATATGGTATACTAAGCGTTTTGCTTCAAGCATGGTATGATATTGAATATCTTTTTACCGTTGACGAGAACGCTTTTACACCTCCTCCCAAAGTTAAGTCTGCCGTTGTAAGGCTTACACGCAATGATCGCAAAAAGATGAATTGCGACGAGAAATTATTTAAAAGGGTGGTTAAAACTAGTTTTAACAGACGCCGTAAAATGTTGCGAAATTCAGTAAAACCTTTAATTTTAGTAGAGTCAGATGTTTTGCAACATCCAATTTTCACAAAACGTCCCGAGCAATTGTCTGTTGCAGAGTTTGAAGAACTTACCAATATGCTGGAACCTCTTATTGTTGATTCAAATAATGAGAATAAAAAAAGCACATAATATTTATGACCTCTATTTATGAGTACCCGAATCTTTTAAAAGGTTCTAAAGAACAAAAAATCAACGAATCATTTTTATTTAACGACATGAAAATCAAATTTTTATTATTCCTTTTCTCGTTTAGCCTGTTTGTTACAAATGCACAAGAAAAACCACAGCAACTAAAAATATTATCATATAATTTACGGTTTGGAGAGTTGGCATCGTTAGAGGAGTTAGCTGAGTTTATAAAGAAAGAGAATCCTGATGTAGTAGCACTTCAAGAGGTGGACGTGCGTACTTATCGTGATAGAACACCGAAGCAAAATGGCAAAGACTTTATAACCGAATTGGCATATCATACAGGCATGCTGGGTGTTTATGGTAAAACCATTCCCTATATGCGTGGATACTATGGTATTGGAATATTAAGCAAATATCCATTGTCCTCTTTTGAACGAATCTATTTACCCAAAACTACACATTGCAAAGAGCAACGCGCTGTGTTGGTAGCAGATGTTGAATTTAAAGAGGGTGAATACTTTACCTTTGCATCTACACACTTGGATTACACCAATACGCAAGAAAGACAAATTCAAGTGAAAAAGTTAAATGAGGTATTACTCAATAAGACGTACCCAGTGATAATTGCAGGAGATTTTAATGGACGCCCTGATGCAATAGAAATTGCTGATGGAATGTCTCAATGGAAACAAGTTTGCAATACAGACCCAACGATACCCGCAAAAAAACCTAAAAATAAGATTGATTACATTTTTGTTTACCCAAAGGATAAATGGGAAATAATTGAAAATGCAACTTATTTAATACAACTTTCCGATCATTTACCGATTAGTTCAGTAGTAGAAATGAAGTAGAAAATAAAGTGAAAAGACAAATAAAACGAAGTTTCTTGTTTAAGTTCTTTTAAAAAGCTCTTATGCCTTTTGAAAAAATCATCCATGTTTTAATGAAAAATTTTATATTTAGATTCTTTCTTTCACCTCGAACATCAATGCTATGAAAAAAATAATTATTTGTCCTGACTCTTTCAAGGGTTCTCTCTCTTCAATGGAAGTTGCCGATGCTATTGAAAAAGGGGTTAAGAACGTATTCCCAAATTGCGAAACAACCAAAATACCCATTGCCGATGGAGGCGAAGGAACAACTGATACATTGATACATGCTTTGAATGGTGAAAGAGTGAATGTGAAAGTGAGTGACCCACTTATGCGACCTGTTGAAGTGGAGTATGGATTGGTGAATGATGGCAATACTGCTATTATAGAAATGGCTGCCGCAAGTGGGCTCACATTATTGAATAACCAAGAGCAGAATCCTTCAATAACTACAACATATGGTACAGGAGAAATAATAAAAAATGCCTTAGAACGGGGTTGTCGTTCATTTTTAATTGGAATTGGTGGAAGTGCTACTAACGATGCTGGCACGGGAATGTTGAGGGCTTTGGGATATCGTTTCTTAGATAAAGACGGAAAGGAAACTAACGGAACAGGTAAATCATTGAAAACAATCTGTTCTATTGACAGAACTGGAGTAATGACTGAACTAAAAGATGCTCAATTCACAGTTGCTTGTGATGTGAATAATCCTTTTTCTGGACTGAATGGTGCAGCTTATGTGTATGCTCCTCAAAAAGGAGCAAACAACGAAATGGTGAGAGAGTTGGATGAAGGATTGGAGTGCTTCAGCAACCTGATAAAAAAAGAATTAAAATTAGATTTAAACAGCATTGCAGGTGCAGGTGCTGCTGGAGGATTAGGTGGAGGATTTATTGCTTTTCTAAATGCTGAATTAAAGCCGGGTATTCAAATGGTATTAGAAGCAGTAGAGTTTGAGAAGCAATTGCAAAATGCCGAATTAGTGATTACGGGAGAAGGTAAACTGGACGAACAAACAGGAATGGGGAAAGCAGCAAGTGGCATTTTGGATGTAGCAAGTAAAAACAATGTACCTGTAATAGCCATTGGTGGAAGTGTAGAAGATATTGATAATCTCAATAAACGGGGATTCGTCTCTGTCTTCTCTATTCAACCCTATCCAATATCACTGGAAGAAGCCATGAAAAAAGATATTACACGAAGAAATACGACACAGGTTACTGAACAGTTTATGAGAGTAATTAAACAATTTAAAAATAAATAGTTAACATGAGTGCAATTGGAGCATTAGTAGGATTGATATTAGCCATTGTTTTGATAATTCGCAAAGTGTCTCCTACCTATAGTCTTATTCTCGGAGCTTTTATAGGTGGTGTTCTTGGAGGATTCACAGTGCCTGAAACGGTGACTATAATGATTGATGGTGTAAAAGATGTTACACCCGCAATATTACGTATCCTCACCGCAGGTGTTTTATCTGGTGTTCTCATTAAAACAGGTGCAGCCGCATCACTTTCTCAAACTATTGTTAGTAAAGTAGGAAGCAAGCATGTTTACTTGGCTTTAGCACTTGCCACTATGTTATTGACTACCACAGGCGTTTTTATTGATGTAGCGGTAATAACAGTTGCACCCATTGCACTAACCATTGGTCGTCAACTTTTAATCCCTAAGGCAAAATTATTGTTTGTAATGGTCAGAACTCCTACCCTAACACAATCTACATTGTCGTGATTTTGAAGTTCATCATCAAATTTGTATTTGGGTACTTCGTTTCAGTATTGTTAATTTGCTCCAAAACATTTTCGAGAGCGCTATTGCT
>JAQVZQ010000267.1 GCA_028708095.1 Dysgonamonadaceae bacterium | reverse complement strand
ATGATTTTTGCCAGCATGGGATCAAAGTCTGGACGAATCTCAACAGCATCGTGAAACCATGTGTCGGTTCGGGCTAAACTTTCTTTGGGCCATTGGACACTTAATATCCTGCCAGGAGCAGGATGGAAATTGTTTTGTGGGTCTTCAGCATAAATTCTACATTCCAATGCATGACCATTCATTTTAATGTCATCTTGCGATAGCATTAGTGGCAATCCCATTGCTATGAGCAATTGCTGTTCAACCAAATCAATTGAGGTAACCATCTCTGTAATTGGATGCTCAACTTGTATTCGTGCATTCACTTCCAAAAAGAAATAGTTGGCTTCTTTATCCATTAAAAATTCTACAGTTCCTGCATTATAATATCCAATGCTTTTACACAACTTTAATGCATCTGTTGTTAACTTTTCTCTAAGTGCCTCCGTTACAAAATGAGAGGGAGACTCTTCAACAATTTTTTGATAACGACGTTGAATGGAACATTCCCGTTCATATAAATGGATGCAATTTCCATGGTGATCTGCTAATATTTGCACTTCAATATGGCGTGGTTGGTGAATAAGCTGTTCCATCAAAAGAGTTTTATTACCAAAGTATCTTTCAGCCTCACGTTCTGCTTGTTTTAATTTAGAGTACAACTCGGTGGGGGAGCTAACCATTATCATTCCTTTTCCACCACCACCAGCTGCAGCTTTTATCAGAAGAGGATAGGGTAGGTCTTGCTTTTTTTTGTATATTTCATCTACCATTCCAAAAAAACCTTTGGTTATTGGTATATCGAGAGATTCCGCTAATTGGCGAGCATTTGTTTTATCTCCAATTTTTCTGACAACATCTGCTGTAGGTCCTACGAATATTAACCCTGCTTCTTGGGTTGCTTCTACAAGTAGAGGGTTTTCAGATAAGAAGCCATAACCAGGGTGGATTGCATCTGCTTTTTTTACAATTGCAGCTGTGACAATTGCTTCCACATTTAAATAAGTATCCGCAATGCTGTCTCCTTCTAAAAGAATAGCTTCATCAGCCATAGTATGAGGTTCAAACTTTGTGACAATGCCTATAGTGGTAATACCCATCGCTTTTGCAGTTCGAATAATACGCACAGCAATTTCGCCTCGATTGGCTACCAAAAGTCTGTGTATGGGACGATATTTTACTGAGTTATCAATCATTTGTGTGGGACTTGTTTCTTTTAAAGAAAGAGGTAACTCTTTCTTGACTTTCTTCTAGTTTTCGAGCATTTGCAATGAGAGATGCACAGTAATCCTGTGTCTCTGGAGAAATACTTAAGGCTTTTTGATCCAAATAGTTCAATAATTCTTTTGTTTTTGCAAGAGCTTTTGGTCCCAAAGTAGATATTTGTTCTGCTGTCTTTTGTGTGGTATCTTCCAAGTCTTTATTTGGCACAAGTATGTGAGCAAGCCCGTACCTAAATGCATCATTACCATTAAAATGATTTCCTGACATCAAGAGATAACGTGCATTACCGTTCCCAATTTTCTTTACAATATAAGGCGCAACAGTTGCAGGAATTAATCCCAATGCAGTCTCGCTAAACTTGAATAAAGAATCAGGTGAAGTGATAACAACATCTGAACATGCCATCAATCCAATTGCACCACCATAAGCTCCACTTTCTACTTTTGCAAGAATAGGTTTTGGATAGATGGACATTGTGTGATAAAGTGAGTTGAAAAGTTGAGCATCTTCTAAGTTTTCTACATCTGATTGTTTCATTCCTTCTTTCATCCAACCTAAATCAGCTCCAGCAGAAAAGAACCCATTGCTGCCCGATAATACCAACACATTAAACTGTGTTGAGTTGGCTGAGGTTTTGAAAAAATCTATCAACTTTTCGATGGTGCTTTTTGCCAAAGCATTCTTTTTATCTGGTCTATCTATTTCTATATAACAAACTTGATTGATATATTTTTTTATTGTTATCATATTCTTTTTTAAGTAGTGTTACATTCTAAAAACTCCATATTTTGGTTTTTCAAAAGGAGCATTTAATGATGTTTCTAATACCATTCCCAAGATGTCTCGTGTTTGTACAGGATCAATGATACCGTCGTCCCACAACCTGGAGGTACTGTAATAGGGAGAGCCTTCTTTTTCATATTGTGTAATAATGCTTTCTTCAATAGCCATTAGTTCTTTTTCAGATACTGAAGTTCCTTTGAGAGATGCCTGATCTCTCTTTAATGTGCACAGAACTTGTGCAGCTTGCTTGGCTCCCATTACGGAAATCCTAGCATTAGGCCACATAAAGAGAAAACGAGGATCGTAGGCTCTTCCTGCCATGGCATAATTTCCTGCTCCATACGAACCACCCATTATTATTGTGAAAAACGGAACAGTGGAGTTGGCCAATGCATGTACCATTTTTGCACCATCTTTCGCTATTCCTTTTTGTTCATATTCTTTGCCGACCATAAAGCCAGTGATGTTTTGTAAAAAAACCATAGGAATACCTCTTGAATTACACAACTGGATAAAGTGAGTCCCTTTTAGTGCCGATTCAGAAAAAAGAATACCATTATTCGCTAAAATACCTACTTCGTATCCGTGTAGTCTTGCAAATCCTGTTACCAATGAAGTACCATATTTTTCTTTGAACGAACGGAAGGAGTCATTGTCTATAATTCGTTCTATGATTAGACTCACATCAGACCATGGCTTATTTGCTTCGGGGATGAGTTGATAGAGCTCTTTTGTAGGAAACTTTGGAGATGATGTTTCTTCACGATGAAGTGGTTGTTTGGGCTGACGTGGTATATGTGCGAAAATATCTCGACAAATCTCTAGTGCATGGTCATCATTTTCTGCTAAATGATCAGCAACGCCAGAGATGGAAGTATGCACTTCTGCGCCACCCAACTCTTCCTCAGTTACAACTTCGCCTGTAGCTGCTTTTACCAATGGTGGACCAGCCAGGAATATAGTGCCTTGATTGCGAACAATAATTGTTTCGTCGCTCATAGCGGGGACATAAGCACCTCCTGCTGTACATGATCCCATAACAATGGCTATTTGTGGCAATCCAGCTGCAGACATGCGTGCTTGATTGAAAAATATGCGTCCAAAGTCATCTTTATCTGAAAACACATTCGCTTGTTCGGGTAGGAAAATACCGCCTGAATCAACCATATAAATAGATGGCAAATTATTTTTTTCTGCAATCTCTTGTGCCCTTAAATGTTTTTTGATTGTTTCGTGTATATAAGTACCACCTTTTACAGTCGCATCATTGGCAACAATCATTACCTCTCTGCCATGTATCAATCCGATACCTGTTACTATACCAGCTGAAGGAAACTCGTCATTGTATTGTCCATTGGCAGCAAGTGGAGATAATTCCAGAAAAGGTGTGTTTGAATCAATGAGCCTATCAATGCGTTCACGCACTAATAGTTTACCACGACTTAAGTGTCGTTTCCTCTGTTTCTCCGAACCACCTAATGTTACCTTCCTTATATGTTGCAAAAGCTCTTGTGCTAATGCTTTATTAATTGTTTCGTTGTTTTGCCTGTTTTGGATATCCATAATTGTTTCACAAATGTGCTGCTTAGATAACTATTGAAAAAGAGATTTGTTCTTTGTATGAAGTATTCCACCTCAAACACTTCTGTCCATAAGTTTTTGATGGTCAAGGAACGGCATTGTAAAAGAGGGGTTTGTTTTTTTGTTAGATTAACAATTAAATTATCTTCTTTAAGATAATAATTTCTGTTTTTATTTTAAAGCATAATAAAATACCAAAAAAAGATTTGAAAATGTTGTTGATTCGTGTTATCTTTGTTGTGTTAATATTATTGTACTTTTAAAAAGTATTTATAATCAAACATGCCTAAACAAATACACTAATAAATGTTTTACTATCGATGATATCATAGTTAAATGCTTGCAAGGGTGAACAGATTGTGTGCTGATACAATAAATTTAAGTTTAATAAAATATGTCTTATTGAAATTGATTATGAAAAAGAAATTAAATTATTTGAGTTTTTTGTTTTTTCTAATGACTATACCCATACTGTGGTCTATGTCTTGCAGTGATAACCCTGAAATAGATGAGACTCCATCACCTCCACCTCCTGTTGTTTTGACCCCTTCTATTAAATCAATAACTCCAGATATAGGTAGTGCTGGAACAGAGGTTACCATTATAGGAGAAAACTTTGGCAACAATCAAAGGGATGCTAAAATAACGTTTGGTACTAAAGAAGGTGATATTTTCTTATTTTCAAAAGGAAAAATTATTGTAAAGGCACCTGAAGGAGAAAAAGATGGTGAGAAAGTCAATGTCACTGTAACTATCGGTGAAAAAGCTTCCAATACAAAGGAGTTTAGCTACATTACCCCAACTCCTTTAATAATGAGTATGAGTGAAAGTTGTTATTATAACTCAACTGTTATTATTGTAGGTAAGAACTTTAGTCTGATTAAAGAAGACAATATTGTAAAGTTCGGAACTATAGAGGGAACAGTTACTAAAGCAACAAGTGATTCTTTATTTGTGACTACTCCTGATTTGGGTGATGCTACTTCAGCTGATGTAACGGTTACCAGAAAAGATATGACCTCGAATGCGATTAAAATTGTTGTAGACTTTGACCGAAGTAAAATTGCTGCATTCGATTGGACTACTCATACAGTTAAACCTGGAGTTGTTTCAGAACTCCAACACTATCGCAATCTAAAGCGCAACAGTTTCGTAGACCAACCTCATATTTGTTAATGGAAAAAGAGTTTCTGTTTGGTTAAGAAATTCACATAGCTTGTTGACTGCTTTATTTGC
>JAQVZQ010000030.1 GCA_028708095.1 Dysgonamonadaceae bacterium | reverse complement strand
GTAAATACACTCAAACAGCATCGGGCAATGGATTATACCATCATTGTGGCAGCTAATGCTTCAGACCCCGCAGCACTTCAATACAATGCACCATTTGCAGGTGCTGCAATAGGTGAATACTTTAGGGATACAGGTAGGGATGCCCTTGTTATTTACGATGATTTGTCAAAACAAGCAGTAGCTTACCGTGAAGTTTCATTGATACTCAGACGTCCTTCTGGTAGAGAGGCTTATCCAGGTGATGTTTTCTATTTGCACTCACGTTTATTAGAACGTGCAGCACGCATAATAACGCAACAAGAAGTAGCGGAGAAAATGAATGATTTGCCTCAGAGCTTGAAAGGATTGGTAAAAGGTGGAGGTTCACTTACTGCGTTACCAATAATTGAAACCCAAGCAGGTGACGTATCAGCATATATTCCTACCAATGTGATATCTATTACTGATGGTCAAATATTCTTAGACACCGAGTTGTTTAATCAAGGAAATAGACCCGCAATAGATGTTGGTATATCAGTTTCTCGTGTAGGTGGAAATGCACAAATCAAACCAATGAAAAAAATTGCTGGTACGCTAAAAATGGATCAAGCCCAATTTAATGAGCTTTCTGCTTTTACAAAATTTGGTGGAGATTTAGACAGGGTAACAGCTATGACTATCGATAAAGGTCAGAAAAACGTAGAGCTACTTACTCAACCCATTAATAAACCAATGAGTGTTGAAAAACAAGTTGCCCTACTCTATTGTGGAACAAAGGGCCTGTTAGCTAAATTACCTATCAGCAAAGTAAAAGAATTTGAAAAAGAATTTCTAAGCACACTTGAAACACTTCATCAGGTAGATGTGTTAGATATAATAAAGAGTGGAATCATAAATGATGAAATAACCGCTATATTAGAAGAGACTGCAGAAGGTGTGACAAATAGAATTTTAAAAACAATTAAATAAAAAATGGCCTCTTTAAGAGATATAAAAACACAAATTCATTCTGTTAAATCAACACAGCAGATAACATCTGCTATGCAGATGGTTTCTACTGTTAAACTCCAAAGAGCTCAGAAAAAAATTGAACACTTCATCCCCTATCAGCAAAAAATCACTGAGTTATTGATAAGATTCTTGAGCTCTGAGGAAAGTAATCCTTCAGTTTATGAAGAAAAACGAGAGGTGAAGAAAGTTGCTATAGTAGCGTTTTCATCCAACATGAGTTTGTGTGGTGGTTTTAATGCTAATGTTTCAAAGAAGCTAATAAAGACAACCCAAGAGTATGAACATTTGGGCAAAGAGAACATTTTAATTTATGCTGTTGGTAAAAAAATAGCTCAAACCGTAAAGAAGTTAGGTCTAGCGCCTGAAGAGGTGTTAAACGAAATTGCAAACAACCCCAATTACGATGAAGTAGTCGTACTTGCCGACAAGCTAATGAATAGATTTCGTGCGGGTGAATTTGATGAAGTAATCCTAATCTATCATCATTTCAAAACCAAAGGTTCACAAATACTTTTACAAAAAACACTACTACCCATTTCATTTGACAGCTTAATAGTCGAAAATCAGAACGAACAAATCGATTACATTGTTGAGCCTGACAAAGCAACCATTCTTAAAGAGCTAATTCCCAAAGTGATTAGATTAGAACTCTACAGTGCACTACTCGAATCGCATACTTCCGAACATGCTGCACGCTCTATAGCCATGCAAGCTGCCACAGACAATGCTGATGATATACTTGACGATTTATCATTGCTTTATAATAAATCGAGACAACAGAGCATTACAAATGAATTGCTGGATATTATTGGAGCAACATTTAAGTAAAACCCTAAAGCTTTTAAAATCGAGTCGGAAGATAGGGATTAATTCCATATCTGCCCTTTCTTACCACCCATAGCCAATTGTAGTGGCGCACCCAATGTCATTAAGTTAAGCCTTTTTATAATGTATTACTGCTGTTTCCCACCGAGATTACTTTTGCTGTTTGCATTTAAAGCCTGTAGGGCTGGCATAAATTTACTCCCCCTCGTTTCCGAACTGCCTGTCCCGTCAGCATTGCGGGAAGGGGTACATGGTTTACCCTGTGAAATAAATCGAAGATTTAATGCGTAGCATTATTTCATGGGGTGAAGCGTTTTTAACGCAACAATAAATTGTAAAAACTACATTTTTTAAAATTTATAATGCAGATTTATTGTTATAAACAATTGACCATTAGCCCCTCGTTACAAACGAGGGGCAGGCTGAGTGTTGGAATTCTCATTTGTAAGAGAAGATAACATGTATATGTCAATACGTCATTATTGATTTACCAAGGGTCGACACATAGATCGACCCCTACAAGTGTAACGTTTTGATATAGAAGGCGGACACATAGGTACCGCCATTACTATTTCACCAGCACATTTTTATTTGAACGATATAGATACAATTAATTCAAGGTTTATATAATTCATCATCTTTCCAGTTAATTGGATTATAAAAAATATATTCACAGATATTTTCGTATGTCTTTTGATTACGGATAATGTGATCCCAATAACTACGTTGCCATAGTTTACCATCAAAACGTGGCCAACCCAATTGTTTCACGCTACGAATATATTCATTTGTTGTCATGGTTTTAAACCACTGCACAATTGAAATTAATGTTGAACCTCCATTTTGGATGTTTACGCCAGTTTTTTCTATGATGAAATGAAAATGATTGGGCATTATCACCATCTCGTAACATTTTACATCTTGAAATTTATTTTCAAATTCGTAATACCATTTCTCCACCATTTTACCAGCATCATTTAATATCATTTTACCATTATCAATTTTGCCAAAAAGACAAACATGGTTTTGTGAGCATATAGTTATAAAATATAATCCTGGAGTTGAATAATCAAATCCGATATACCGCAAAGGCTTACGTGTGTTCGAATGATAGTCGTGTTTATTTATCATGGTTTGATGAATCTGTGATTATTTTTGTTGCTTCCACAAATATAAATAATATTATCATTAGTTGAACAAGGTGTAATGGTAAATTAGTAGGGGTCGCACCTGTGTGTGCGCCCTCATGTCACCACCCATAGCCAATTGTAGTGGCGCACCTGTGTGTGCGCCATGGTTAAACAATTTGCACTCAATTGATAAACAATAATAAACAACATTATTATCATTCTTTACTCCCCCTCGTTTCCGAACTGCCTGTCCCGTCAGCATTGCGGGAAGGGTTACATGGTTTACCCTGTGAAATAAATCGAAGATTTAATGCGTAGCATTATTTCATGGGGTGAAGCGTTTTTAACGCAACAATAAATTATAAAAGCTACATTTTTTAAAATTTATAATGCAGATTTATTGTTATAAACAATTGACCATTAGCCCTCGTTGGAAACGAGGGGCTGGGCGATTACCCCTTCAGGGCAAAAGTGTGCAAAATTCAATATATTAGCTATCTCCCTCGCACCATTGCCCTAACATATCAAACAAAAAAAGGATGCTCACTATTGGACATCCTTTTGTTTTTGTATACATATTTCAGAACCCTATTACTCCAATAGAGAATCAGGATCTAAGTTGTCATGCTCAATGTCTAAGAAATACTTATAAGTTCCCACCCTTAAGTCAGCACATGCATCATAGTCACACACTATTATTCCTTTGCGGTGTAGTTGTAATGCACTCACTGTCCACATTTGATTTACTGAACCTTCCACAGCATGGAATAAAGCCCTTGATTTGTGGTGTCCGTTTACCAAAATCAATATCTCTTCAGATTCTAATATTGTACCTACTCCAACAGTTATTGCTGTTTTTGGAACTTTATCTACATCATCATCAAAAAAACGTGAATTAACAACAATGGTGTCCGTAGTAAGGGTTTTGACACGTGTACGTGATGCTAATGAAGACCCTGGCTCGTTGAAGGCAATGTGACCATCACTACCAACTCCACCAATGAAAAGATCGATACCACCTAAAGCTTTTATTTTATCATCATATGCCTGACACTCTGCCTCTAAATCTTTGGCAACACCATTGGGAATGTTCACATTCTCCTTTTTGATGTCAATATGATTGAAAAATTTGCTCCACATAAAGTTGTGATAGCTTTGAGGATGATCGGCATCCAAGCCTATATACTCATCCATATTAAATGTAATCACATTTTGGAATGACACTAAACCGTCTTTGTTCTTTTTAATCAATTTCTTGTACATTTCCATTGGCGAAGAGCCAGTAGGTAAACCAAGTTTGAAAGGTTTATCGGCTGTTGGCTTAGCTTTATTAATTTTGGAAACTACATAGTTTGCAGCCCATTCTGCTAATTGGTCTGCATCGGGTTGAATAATTAATCTCATATTTTTATTATTAAGTTAGTATATTACAAATTGTTTTTTTGTTTACGATGGCATTATAGCCTACTAAAGTTGACGATAAGACTTATTTACAATCAGTAGTTTTATTTGGCACTACCTCATCGTCAGAAAGTATCTTTTTTGCCATATTGCTACCCAGTAACATGGCTTGTTGATAAGTATCTTCATTAATTGATTGTTTTATATCAACAGGATTGCACACTATCTCAAATTGCATTGTATCGGCAAACTTACCCAGTAGTCTAACAGAAGTACCTGCCCAAGAATGCCCACCAAAGTAACCAAAGAATCTGTTCTTCAAATTCTTGTTTTCTAAGGTATTCACCAAGTTTTGAACGGCTGGATACAACTTGCTATCATAAGTAGGAGAACCAATAATAAGCCCTTTGTACTTAAAGATATCTTGAACAACATACGATAAGTGGCTTTTGGACAGGTTGTGCATCACAATATTTTTTACACCATTGGCTGCTGCCTCAGAAGCAATAGCCTCAGCAAGCTGCTCAGTGTTGCCATACATGCTACCATAAGCAATTACCAAGCCCTTGTCAGCTTCATACTTGCTCATCTTGTCATACATGCCTATTACCCGTTCTATGTTCTCTGGCTCAGTCCAAACAGGTCCATGAGTAGAACAAATGGTTTCAATTTTCAAATCGCCCAACTTACGTAAAGCTTTTTGAACAGGAGAACCATATTTACCAACAATATTGGCATAATAGCGCACCATTTCGTCCCAATAAAAGTCTGGATTCAACTGTGAATCTACCACTCCACCATCCAGTGTACCAAATGTACCGAAAGCATCACCTGCAAAAATTGTATGGCTTTCGTTTACATAAGTCATCATAGTTTCGGGCCAATGCACCATGGGTGTCATATAGAAAGTGAGGGTGCTATTCCCTAACGAAAGCTCCTCGCCATCCTTTACCCTCAACACATTATTGGTAATATTATAAAAACCTTCAAGCATATCAGCCGTTCGGGCATTACCTACCAACTGTATGTTTGGATATTTGTTTAACAAAAACGTAAGTGCACCCGAGTGATCAGGCTCCATGTGATTTATTATCAAATAATCGATGGGTCTATCTCCCAATACTACTTCTAGTTTCTTTAAAAACACATCAGTAAAAGAGATATCTACGGTGTCAATCAATGCAACCTTTTCATCACGTATTACGTATGAATTATAAGAAACCCCTTTAGGAAGAGGCCATAGATTTTCGAATAGGTGTGTAGACCTATCATTTACACCAACGTAAAAAAGGTCTTTGTTTATTTCAACTGGATTGTACATATTATTTTAAAAGTTCATGAAATATTTTTGAATATTTCTTTGTATATATTTTATAATAGTTTAAACATCAGTAAGCCAATACTACTTTGTGATAAAATTTGAAATGGGATCCTCTTTTTCCTCTGTAGGTGTTGCTATCTCTTCTTTGTTTCCTTTTCGTAAGGAGTTCCAAATAAGCCAAATTCCCCATAATACGAACGGGATACTTAGCCACTGTCCAAGTATAAGTCCAGTACTTTCTCGCATAGCAATTTCAGATTGCACTTGTACATTTTTTAAGTACTCAATAAAGAAGCGTGAAAGGAAAATCATAATCATTGCCACACCAAGAAGAAAACCTTGTTTTTGTTTAGCATTGGTTTTCCAATATAAGTACATTGTAACAGCAAACACAAGTAAATAGATAAGGGCTTCGTATATTTGAGTTGGATGAGATGGCTCTGTGTAAATAGGTGGTGCTCCCGCCATCCACTGAGGTATATTATCTATAAATCGAAATCCCCATGGTTGAGATGTTGGACCTCCATATATTTCGTGATTCATCAAATTACCAAATCGGATAAATGCTGAAGTAAAACCAGTAGGAACTATTACCCTGTCAAATGTCCACAACATGCTTTTCTTTGTCACATTTTTGGAGTAAAGCCATACTGCTATAATAATACCAATTACCCCCCCATGACTGGCCAATCCGCCTTCCCAAATATGTAATATTTTAATGGGGTTAGCTAAATAATAGGCTGGCTCATAGAAAAGACAATGTCCCAATCGTGCGCCCACTATAATACCCACCATCATGTAAATGAACATAGAATCGAACCATTTTTCAGGAACCTTTTCTTTTTCGTAGATGCGTTGTATAACATAAAGTCCTACAATGAGCCCAATGACCCAAAACAATCCATACCATCTTATTTCTCTTCCGAATATTGAAAATAATTCAGGATTAACATTCCAAGTAACGTACAACAACATGCGACTCATATTTTTTTATATTATATTACAAAGATACTCAATTTATGAAGACTTTAAACCAACTTATCTATCCATTCGTCTTTTGTGCCTGGCAGTAAATCCACAACAGGTATTTCGATAAGCGTATATGATCCTGGCAATTGCTTGCAGGAGGCACGAGCTGCATTCACCAGCATTTGAGCTGTCAGTGCAGGGTTGTTTACTTTCATTTTAAATGAGAGCAATTGATTTTGTGTGCTTCCAGATGACCCTTTGCGCTCCATGCACACCCCATGTCCCATATCTTTTAGTATCCCCACATTGTCTACCTGAAAGACATGCGTCTCATCTTTCACAAAATAATCATCAGTCTTTATTGCATTGGTAATGTCCTCTAACATATACCCATCTTTAATCTCCACATACACCATACGTCTGTGAATGCCTGTGCCTGTAGGGATGGTTACAGAGAGGGCATCCTTAACACCCTCAATGGACTTAGCGGCTACTGTGTGCCCCATACTCATGCCTGGACCAAAATTAGTATGAGTCAATCCACTGGGAGCCATCGACTGCATCAGTGCCCTTACAATAGAATCGCTACCAGGGTCCCATCCAGAAGAGACAACTGAAACGGCATTGTGCTTTATAGCCACCTCGTCAAGTGATTTTTTTAGAACTAATATCTTCGAATGAATATCAAAACTATCTACAGTGTTAATACCCATAGCTAGAATTTCTTTTGCAGCATTTTCCACCATGCGGCTGGGCAAACATATAATAGCAACATTCACATCTGATAGTTTACCTATAGAATCTGTTACTTCAAACCCTTTCAGCTCAGCAGGCACCTCTTGAATATTGTGACGTACTATTCCTGCTATTTCAAAATCAGTGCTGTGTAAAATAGTGTCCACAACATACTTACCTATATTTCCATAACCAACTATGGCAGCTCTAATTCTCTCATTCATACATTACATTTTTTATTAAATACAAAAATAATCAAAATTATTGGACTTTATTTAATTGGAAAGTGAAAAATGAGAAGTGAGTATTTTGTGATTGGTTTATAGCAACACCCGTACAGACGTCCTATAGGGCGTCTCTGGTAAAAGATAGAGCTATCCTTGATGTGCAAGCGATAGAAATGTTGAAAGCATATCTGATTTGCCTAGGAGAGAAAATAGATGCTGCTAATTATTGAAAAGAGACGCCCGTGTAGGGCGTCTGTACAGTCTCAAGATTTAGCAATGGAGTGGCTGATTGTAGCACTCTCTCGGACTGATCTTTACTCCCCCTCGTTGCAAACGAGGGGCAGGCTGGTTATAGAAAGTTGCTGTAGATAAATATTTGAATGAGCATGGTAATTTGAGAGATTGACACAATGAATCACCATGCCATAATGGCAGGGTAAGTGTAAATAAAAGAGTGAAACGCTGTCATAATGACACACAACAAATCTCTGTTTCGCAATCATTTTTGCTCTTTCATTTTTTTCTTTAATCAAGTATTATATTGATTTACAGCTCCATTGATTGTGGCATTTTGTTGTTTATATTTCATTTTGGCATAAATTTTGTTCTACCTCTTATGAAACTAATTTATTGTTTAACTAAAAAATATGGAGGATAATATTATGTCACTTGTAAGATTTTCAAGTCAAATGCCAAGTTTGTTCGATCGTTTTTTAGAAAATGATTTATTTGATTGGTCAAACCGCAATTTCTCAAGTACAAACACTACTCTTCCTGCTATAAATATAAAGGAAGATGAAGATGGTTTCGAGGTTGAAATGTCAGCACCAGGCTTAGACAAAAAAGATTTCGAAATCGAATTAAATAACAATGTATTGACCATTTCATCTGAAAAAAAAGTGGAAGATGAAACTAAAGAAGGTCAGCGATTTACTCGCAGAGAATTTAGCTATCAGTCGTTTAGCCGTTCATTCAACTTACCTGAAACAGTTGAAAACGAAAAAATTGAAGCTAAATACGAGAATGGAATCTTAAAACTAAGTATTCCTAAAAAAGAAGAAGCTAAACCAAGACCACCAAAACAAATTGAAATTATGTAAATTGGCTATTTTTTTCAGCCAGCTAAAATTGGCTGGCTGAAATAATTAAATTAATCAATTATTAACCACATAAAATTTGTTTAACCATGAAACTATTTAAATGGAATATAAAAGATATAAAGCCCGATTTTCCAAATATTGTTGAAAAGTTTTTGGGCAAAAATATTGCTGACGAAGCAGCAAATGACGAAGATGTATCTGTAATTCCTTCGGTTAATATTGCAGATATTGATAAAGCCTTCGAGGTTAATGTTGCACTACCAGGTTTAGATAAAAAAGATATCAAAATTGAAGTTCAGAATGATTGTTTAGTTGTATCGTCAGAGAAACAGTATGAAAATGAAGAAAAAAACAAAAACTGGATGCGTAGAGAATATGGCTATGCCTCATTCGAGCGAAGATTTCAACTACCAACAAGTGCCGATCAAAATAAGATAGAGGCTGAAATGAAAAACGGAGTTGTGTCTATAAAAGTTGCTAAAAAGAAAGGTTATATCGAAAATAAAAGACATATAGCGATAGAATAATAAATTGTTTAACCCTTTAAAAAAAACAGAAGATTATGAGACGAAAATTGTTGTCAATTCTTGCAGTTTTATTAGTCTTTTGTAGTTGTAACAAACAAGAAAAACAAACGGAAGACAACCAATTGACTAATGCGAAAAATGCACCGATAGAAGACATTATTGTGAACAAGGAGTATGATGAGCAAGGTAATATCATAAAGTATGACTCAACTTATAGTTCCTTCTATTCAAATATTGAAAATGACTCACTTGCGGAGGATAGTATACTCATTAAATTCAAGAATATGTTTGAACAAGAATATCCCTTTTCTTACAAACCATCATTTAATGATTTTTTCTTCCGTGACAGCTTAATGAAATATGATTTTTATAAGAAAGACTTTTTCATGGAAAGATTTAAGCAGAATATGTTGCATACCGAAAAAATTTTCAGAGAAATGGATTCTGTAAAAAATAAATTTTTCAATGAGCAGTATCCAAAAAAAGAATAAAAGTATGTAGTTTATCTGAATCATATGATTGTTGTGAATTTAATTATTCTCTCTTCGCTGGCGCAAGTCTCTGACTTGTGCCTTATTCATTTGCTACCCCGAACTCGCTCGCACCGATTTCCGAATCGGCCTGTCCTATGAAATAGAATATAATTTCACAGGGTGAATGCTGCGCAAGCAGAAAGAAATTAATTAAAAGGATGCAAGAAATAATAATTTCGCTAAATCAATCTGCAAATGGTTGATAGCAGCACCCGTACAGACGTCCTATAGGGCGTCTCTGATATAATATAGAGGATGCTCATAATTGTCACAGATACAATAATCTACCTGCAAATGTTGTTCCAATCATTTTCAATTTTCAACTTTCAATTAATAAAAAAAAGCCCCACCACATTCGATGAGGCTTTTTTTGTTAATTAATAATACAATGACTAATCACCAGCTGGCGCAGATATTTATCCGTGCCTTTGCTGATGATCAATCATGCACTTTACGCATCCCCAGAGCCATCCCCTGTCGGTTCATCACCTTCGGGTGGTGTTTCTCCCTCAGGTTCAGTTTCGGGGTCTGGGTCAGGGTCAATGGGAGTCTCCCCATCACCTGGTTGTTCTGGATCATCATCCAAACCATCATCACCATCATCCCCTCCATTGGCTTTGCGTTTGTTGTTGGCATCACGAATGGAAATGGAAGTGCGCACCATTCCTGTCAATTGATTCAACTCGTTGATTAATGACGCATAATCAACCTGACCTTCTGGCACAGTGCCATTTTCTGATAAAGGTGCAACAAGAGAGGCAACCTCTATACCATTGAAAAGATTGGTGAGGGTTTGCACCATCTCTTTTACCACAACTTTTGTCTCAAAGTTGGGTCGCTCTGAGAGTAACTCCACCCTCGTTTGCCAAGCCTGTTTCAACTCAGAGTATGCCACGCTCATGTTATCAAATTCAGTTGATAATTTGAATGTGCTAATGGCTTCCTGCATCTCCAAATCATTTTGATACAAATCGAAGAAACCACTTACTCGTTGGTTGTACTCGTAGTTGTTTTTGCATCTTTTGAAATAACGAAGATGGTTGTTGATGGCATTTTCCAAGATGTGGATTTCCAACTTTGGTGTTGACTTGCTGATAAGTCTCACTTTGAGGTTAAAAGCCGAGATTGTGAGGTTCAATTCCTCTTTCAACTTATTGGCTCGCAGCCTTTCAGCATCTACTCCATAAGCCAATCTAAGTAGCCGAATGTCTGATGTTTTATCAGACAGTTGCTCAAACAAGGGGTTAAACAAAGCCGAATCAGGTTCGTGCTTGTCTACTATGGCAAGTGTCTTTTCAGCATAGTCTGCCATTTCCGATTTCATCAGTCGAGAGTAAGGTACTCGCTTGATTTTAATTACTTGTGTAATCATGATACTAGATAAATTTGTGTACTATCTGGTATGACTTTCTTTTTTTGTTTTGTCAAAATTGATAGCCCTTTGCGAAGGCATACCTTTTAGTACGGAATTAATAATAATTATTTACAAAGAGCATATTTAATTTTAGGTCTATTTTTACTAACAATACAGTTTTTGCAAAACATTTCTTATGCGTAAGAAATGAAGATGGCACGGCGAAAATCGTTTTGTTTGCGTAAGAAATGTTGAAACCTCGTATAAACTCACTTTTTACGTGAAAAAAGACATGTTTTTGTGTCATACGTGCCTTTCCCCACGTTTTATTCGACAGTTGCCAGTCTAAGTTTCTTTTCTCGGCATCGAGTGCACTGTTTTTCTGTAGTTTTTTCAATTCTCAGCATAATTTCGTTCATTCATCCTTCTTTTCTCTCTTTTTTGGGCAAAAAAGCCTCATTTTTCTTTTGCAAAACATTTCTTACGCGTAAGATTCAATTTTCGCCGGGCGATCGCCGTTTCTTTTGCGTAAGAAATGTTTTCTCCTAGTTTTCTTATATATTTATGTCGGGTTAACATAGATTTCATATTTCAAAGAGCGCAAAATTAACGGTGGTTTGCTTTGTTATGAAATGACTGCTAATCATCTCTATAACACTACGTAAAGATAAGAAAAACAATTGACATATGCAACTATTTCAGCATAAAAAACGATCTATTTTTAAGAAAAGAACAACAATATAATTCTCTGTATTAACATTTGGTAGATGTGGGTTTTTATTCTTCTTTATTTAATTTATTAGCGATGTGATATATGATAAATGCTGCTGATTATTGAAAAGAATGGAGTGGCTGATTGCAGCATAATATTACCGACCCTGAAATGGGTCGAATATGAATAGTTGAACCCATGTAGGGTTCGCGTGTGTTTTGATTTGATTACCATGGGTTTGCACCCATGGCTATTCATGTTTAACCACGTTGTGGTTGGGAGAGTCAATTAATAGATGACAATGAAAATTTAAAACAGTGTACTCGAAGCTTCCAGCTTTGAGAGATAAGATGTTTAACAGTCCATCAACTACGATCATCGCAAAAAACAAAACAGAAAGAATAATATAAAACGGAGATTGTTTACGATTAATTACGTTCAATTACTATCAAATACGATTGGGTGACGATTAATAGATTTAATAATCAACAGGTTGACGATAAATACGATAAAATACAACATTAGATATATATATTACTTTTTCATATTCTTATGTGCGTACTTTAAATATTATCGTATTTATCGTCACCTACCTGATACACAGACCAAATGATCGTCACCCTGATCGTCACTAACAGTAATTTATCGTCACCTTCCTCAATTTATCGTCACCTTTCTCTAAAAAGGCAACGCTAATGGTTCCTCCTTGTTACTGATCTCTTCTTCGGAATTGATTTTATTTTCATTATCCGAGAAAACCCATTCCCTATCTTTTTGATTGTAACTCACATCTATACTATGCTTTTTGAAATAAGTATCAATCATTTTTCTGGTATTCCCTTTATGAAAAATATTTTCATTCCTAAGAGATTTGTTTTTATACTCTGTCATAAAATCTCTGTATTTGAATCGACCTTTCTCTCTCACCACATCAAGTATTCGTTCAAATTCATCTAGCACAATGTCGTTTGAGAAATATACCCAATAGTTATCTTCCTCTTTCGAGTAGCTGATTCGTTTCAGTCCAGTTGTAAGAAACTGCCTATTACACACAATCAAAAACTCAAAAAATTGTTGCCATTGTTGGCTATTCCAATCATCAAAGAAGATATACCCAAAATGATCAACAGGTTTATACTCATAGCTCCAAAAGTTTGAAAATTTATACTCCACAAACCGCCTATTAAATGAGTCTTCGTCATCATCATAACTCAAAATCTGGTTGGATGTAAATACAAACTTGGGTGTATACCTGAAAGGTATGGTCACAGCATTAGCTACTTTTTTTTCAACCCGTATATCACCAGTGATATCTGCAAAAAGCTTATAAAGGTCTAATTTAGTTGAAAGCTCGTCCATTATATAGATATCGTGATACTTTTCCATGTCGCCATACACGTGCGTATAGGTAGGATTGAACTTTGCACCGTCTCTAAAGATGGCACATCTCATCTTTTGAATTGCTGCTGTAAGTAGCGACTTTCCACGCCCCCCTTTTCTCATGTTTTTTGATGTGCCCTCGTCCGTAAAGATTACACCAAATGCATTGGCTGGATCTTTGTGGTTGCTGATGAGGTAGCCCACCATTGAATGGAAAGCCCTGATATCATCCTTCTCTTTAGGTGTCGGTTCGTCCGTCTCTCTTCCAATAATTGCATAGTTGAGAAACTTCTCAAAGTCGCCTATCATTCGTTTATCCATGTCAAATAATTCAAAGTTGTGTTTTTGCGACTCGATATTATCGATAAAAAAACCAATCTCTTTGTTTTCATAATCAATCATCACCACATCATCTTTAGTTATCTTGCAAACTCCATTTTTAAAGGGGAGGTAAATAGCATCTTTGCTGTCACGGTGAAGATTGTAGGGCTCGCCCTTCATCAATTTCCAACTATTTTCAACTTCCACCCTTTTCTTTACCAAAGCATCCTTAATCTGATTTTTAAACGCTGGATGATTAATATGTTCCATAAGAAAAGCCATTGTATCAGTCTTGTAGTTGAAAGGTTTCAGAATTTTACGCCTGTTTCTAATAATATTGATGGTGTCGTTACCCTCCTCCGATATGCGCATAAAGCCTTGTTGTCTTAACAACCTGACTGTTTGCGAAACGTTTATAGTAACTTTCCCATTCGAGATGGTGTAAAAATTAATCTTATCACTCTTTTTATCTACACCTTGTTTATGGCCCGAATTATCAGATTGAGTTTGACTGCCACCAAATCCCATCTCTAAGAGTCTTCTGCGAGCTTCCTTATGATTGCCTTCACACTCAAGTATAGAAAAAACTTGCGAAGGGTTATATCCTTTTGAAGATGTGAAGTTAGTTTGGTCGGTAAAGACATAAAAAACCCTCATCGAAAGGTTAAAGTCAGCCGAAACACCACTCTTTTTCCCTGGTCTTGTAAATTTTATTGCATCGCTATGCTTTTCGCATTGACGCCAACCGTGAGCTTCTAACAGCACAATAAAATCATTGCTACTGTTGTAATCTTCAAACGGATTAGGTCCATCAAAGGGAGTGAAGTTGCTATGTGGAGAGGGGGTTGATGACTGTCCTGCTGTTCCTAGTTGAGGGTCACCCCAATACTTTTCGAGTTTGCGCCAACTGTAGCTACAATTGGAATAGACATCCGCATCGTAAGGAATAAAACAGGCTCTTGCCACATCTTTGCCCGATTCGTCCACCTGCAAGCCAAGCTCTTCTTTGCAATACCGTTGATACATCTTGAATACCAGATCATGCTCTTCCACGTCTGTTGAAGGCACTATCCACTTAACACCATTGCCGGAGGGAGACACAAACAGCAATACTGTATCAACCTCAGTTTGATTAAGCAGTTTGCTTTTCACCTCCTTTACATCCACATCATCAAAATCGAGTGCAATAAGACCCGAATAGTCAATTAAACTTTTGATACTCCTTTTTGTGAATGTTCCCGAAAAGGTGACATAATCAAAATGGTTTGCTTTGAATTGCTTCGCCTCGTTCACATCATCAATTGCTCTTAAGTTTTCGGTTGCAGTCTTCGCCTTTTTACCTTTAATGGCGTTTACTGCATCATTGAGGGTGATGTTCTTGTAAGGCGTAGTGTTTCTGATGGGACGCTTATAATACGAGAACTTTGCCTCGGTATTATCGGGGGTGGGTTGATTACTTGATAAAGAGGGTGAGTCTTTATCGGGGGGGGTGCTGTTTATTGAAAAACTACTCATTGAATTATTTGCTTTATACATATTTGTATTTTTTAAAGCGAGTGCCCACAATGGCATTTTGCTGCACTCTCCAACGGGATATGCCTTTACCGTTGCTTTCTGGATACAAATATAAAGCTAAATAAAGATATACACGCCTTACCTACAGACTCTTATGCGAAGGTCGCATGGGGTCGCAAGAGGTCGCGAAGTGTGTTTTTCAATTAGTTAACGTGTTCGCATTTTTGTTTCAATCATCAAGTTGAGATAGTATATCTAACATGTTATCTCTCTCGATAGTGTCTATATTTTTATTTTTTGCCAACTTTGCAGGTTGTCCTTTGTAGATAAAATAGATGGGTGTTGCTCTTTCAACATCAGCTTTTGAACATTTCTCTTTTTTGATATTCTTATGCATTACAAGCTCTCTTAGCAATTGTTTGTTTTTAAGCCATGTAATTGGATTTTCATTTGCATCCTCAATAAAAACTTGAATTTCTAATTTTTCTAATATACATTTGGGAATAAAAAAAGGTTTCACTTTTTTACTTTCCTTCTCTTTCGATGCATCTTCTGGAGCATGAGACCTGATGTCTTCCTCAGGTTTATCTTGAGTAACTTGCTCTATACGTTGAAGATTATTCTCTGTTTTAGAATTGGGTTCATATAAATTAAACTGAGTACTTTGGGTATCGGAACTAGTGATATCTAAAGGTAATGAAGCTATTTCACCAGATTTATAGCGTTCTATTTCTTTTTGGATATCGTCAACTTGCTTTGCCTCTATTTTTTTAATTGGTTTATCTCCCTTCTTCTCAAAGTTTTTAGCAATTTCAAACATCATTTTATTCAAAATTTCAAACATCGATTGGGCTTCCTTAATAACATTAGAGCTTATTTCATTTGTAAATTCAATGTATTGTCTCTTTGCATAATATATTGCATGAAAATCTTTTTTTTTACATGTTTTACTTAATCTATTTGCTATTATGAAATAATTGTTATACAGCGTTTCAGGAGCAGACCAATCAAACAGGTTAAGCTCAGCTACTTTTTCTTTTATTGGAGTAACTATATTATCAGTGATGATATTCCATTTCGCATCAATCTCTTTTTGCAAAGCCTTTCTTTCGATTATCTCTTCAATGTGAAATCCCAACTGAAAAAACCTTTCAAACATTTCGTTCAATTCCAATATAGCATTCTCATATTGATTAAAATTGTCAATATTAGCATGTAGAAAGTCTATAAAGTTGAATAGCGTTTTTATTTGAGGTGTTTTTTTTGCGTTGTCCTTACTGGGTGTATTTTTGACTCTTTCACTCCCACTCTCTATTTTAGAGTCAGATACATTTAGTTTGTTCTGACCTGTTTCAGAAGGCATTGATTCTTCAATATCGTCATGAATGCCTATTTTCTCATTCAATAATTCTAATAGTGTGTTTTCATGAATATGAAAAATATGTGGGTTTTCTTTCTCTTCTATTATAATTTTTTCTTTAAGCACTTTCGCAATATCTTTCATAAGCCTTAAAGAGTAACTATTTTTAGTTGCCAAATCTTTTATTAAAGCCTGAAAAAAATCATGACTAATAAAAGGTCTATCTGTAAACATATTATATTCAATAGAACCTTCTTTTGAGAATTCTTCTAAACTGGCAAATAACTCACTTCTTTGATTATCATCAAATTTATTTGAAATATATTCACGGGAATAAAATGTAGTTTTTTTTAAAATATCACCTATGTAAAAATTTAGCACTTGTGTAGCTGCATTTATTATTTCTTCTTTTGATAAGAATTTTAATGATGTACGTGCTTTATTGTAGAATTTCATTAAAAAAGGTTCAAACCTTCTATGAACAATATACAAATTAATAGAAGCATTCGGCAGGCTTGATTTATATCCAAGTGATTTAAACTCATTGTTTTCTGATAATGACAAGCTTTCTTCTGAAAATGAAGACTGTAAAATAACAATATTAAATGTCCTTATCTCGTCTATAAATATACTAATCTCATCCATTTTCGTATTCCATTAGATTACACGTCAATTATACTAAAGCTTCCCGCAAACATATAAAAAAAACACCAATAAGTGAATATATATTTATCAGTACTCCATTTTTGTTTCATATTTATAAACCTAAGCCCTATTTAGTCCTCCCTACATGTTATATTGCCTTTTTCTCTCACAAAGATTTAATCTATCAAAAAATATGTTTATATTTGGGATGAGAAAAAAGAAGTGCTGATTTATGAAAAACGAATAGACACAATATCAACACAATTAAGTAGTTTTCTTAAAAAATACAAGTAACAGACACAACAGACAAATGAACATAGCACAAATAGAAACCAACCTGCAAGAGCTCATTGCAGACTTCAACAGAGAAAGCTTTATCTACGACTTGCTCCTAGCTTATGGCTTGCCCAAAGCATCTATTACCCGCTTGAGGAGAGGAAACCTCAACCTATCGAAGATAGACGGAGATATATCGTGGAAAAGGAAACTCTATTTCAGAGAAGAGCAATCGGAAGATTTGCACCTCACCATATCCGATATAGCAAAGAAACTAAAGCAGGACGAGCGTTTTGTTGTGATTACCAATTATACCACCCTGCTAGCAATAGATACTAAAACGGACGACAGACTAGATATAGACCTACAAGACCTACCCAAACACTACGATTTCTTTCTGCCATGGGCAGGCATGGAGAAGGCACAGCACGCAGCCGAAAACCCTGCCGATGTGAGAGCTGCCGTAAGAATGGCGCAGCTATTTGATAGAATAAAAGCGGACAACCCTGATGAGTCGCCCCAGTTTCTGCACGGATTGAATGTTTTCCTTTCGCGGCTATTGTTTTGCTACTTTGCCGAGGACACACATATATTCGAAGAAAATCAGTTTACCAATGCCATAGCTTCGCACACACAGCAAGATGGGAGTGATTTGAGCGTGTATTTAGATAAACTCTTCGAGGTGCTAAACACTCACGAAAACCAACGTGAAAACCTGCCCGAATACCTTAATGCATTTCCCTATGTAAATGGAGGCTTGTTTAGAGACAAACTTTTGTCCCCTAAATTTACAAGAAGGTCGCGCGCTTCGCTCTTGCATGGTGGCGACCAAAATTGGTCGGCCATCAATCCAGATATTTTTGGCTCCATGTTTCAAGCAAGTGTTTCTCTTGACCAACGTGGTCATTTAGGACAACACTACACCTCTGTGCCCAATATTATGAAGGTGATAGAACCGCTGTTTCTGAACGAGTTGTATGAAGAGCTGGAAAAAGCTGGAAATGACACGAAAAAGCTAAATGCCCTCTTGACCCGTATTCACAACATCAAGATATTTGACCCTGCTTGTGGTAGTGGCAATTTCCTGATTATTGCCTACAAAGAGCTGCGCATATTGGAGATGAAGATATTTAAAGCGGGCAATATGATGGCACTATCGGGCGTGCAACTCTTGCAGTTTTACGGCATAGAGATAGACGACTTTGCTGGTGAAATTGCCAAACTGGCCCTCTGGTTGGCAGAGCACCAAATGAATGTGGAGTTTCGCAAAGAGTTTGGACGCACCAATCCTACTTTACCATTGACCGAAGCGGGTAAAATTGTAATTGGCAATGCTTGCCGTTTGGATTGGGAAGAGGTGTGTCCGAAAAATGAGGGGGATGAGATTTATATTCTGGGGAATCCGCCGTATTTAGGAGGAAAGCTTCTTAGTAAAGAACAAAAAGAAGAAACTAAAATAGTTTTTAAAGAGTTTAAGAAGTATAACAATATAGATTATATAGGATGTTGGTTCTATAAAGGAGTTCAATATATTAATGAAAAAGTCAAAGTAGGATTTGTAACTACGAACTCGATTAATCAAGGCACACAAGTAAATGACTTATGGCCGAATTTATTAAATGAGAAAGTTGAAATATCGTATGCTGAAAAAGATTTTATTTGGTCAAACAATGCAAAAGATAAAGCAGGAGTAACATGTTCTATTATTATATTAAGTCATAAGTCAAACAAACAAAAGTATATCCTTCATAATGAAATAAAAAAGAAAGTCAATAATATTAATGCTTATTTATTTGACTCACCCAATATATATATTGAGAAAAGAACTCTACCCTTGAGTAACCTTCCAGAAATGAAACAAGGGAATATTCCTCTTGAAAATGGATTTCTAAGAATGTCTAAAAATGATAAAGATAACATTGTTAGATTATACCCTGAAAGTGAAGTGTTATTTAGAAAGGTTACTGGTTCAGCTGAATTGATAAATAATATTGAAAGATGGTGCTTATGGATATCTGATGAGGATTTAGAACTTGCTAAATCTATACCTGAAATCAATAAAAGAATTAATAGTGTATATGAGTTCAGGAAAGAAGGAGCACAAAATGCCATTGCCTCAAAGAATCGACCTCATCAATTCGTGATGATTAATACTGCACGAACCACTCAAGTTGTCATTCCTATTGTTTCATCAGAGAAAAGAGAAATTATACCTATATCATTTATTAATGCAGACATAATTGTAATGAATTCTGCGTTAGTAATATATGACCCAGAGCCATATATGTTTGGTGTTTTAAATTCAAAAATCCATCTTATTTGGATAAAGGCTTTTTCAGGCAAATTAGAATCGAGGTTTAGATATTCAGTTGGTTTATGCTGGTATAGTTTCCCCTTCCCCCCAATCTCCACTCAACGCAAAAACGAAATCACCCAAGCTGTATTTCGCATTCTTGAAGAGCGAGAAAAGCACAGCGACAAAACCTTGGCACAACTATACGACCCCGACAAAATGCCCGAAGGATTGCGCGAAGCGCATCGTCAAAACGATTTGATTGTAGAGAAATGCTATCGCAGTCGCCCCTTCGAGAGTGATGAAGAGCGATTGGAATACCTTTTTAAGCTATACGAGCAAATGATTGAGGAGGAGAAGCAGAAAGATACGTTGTTTGAGAAAGAGAAGAAGAAGAAAAGATAATG
>JAQVZQ010000266.1 GCA_028708095.1 Dysgonamonadaceae bacterium | reverse complement strand
AGGATGTGCTAATAGTAAAGCATTTGGAAATTGTTTTTTCAATTTTAATATTTTCTCTAAAGAAAATTGTTCGTGTACATGACAAGCTCCATCCCACAACAACATATTTCTTCCAGTAATACTATTCAGATAGTTACCTAAGTTTTTGTCGGGTGCAAAAATAATTTTTTCATCTTTAGGAAGAGAATCTATTACTTCTTTTGCATTACTGGAAGTAACAACGATATCCGTAAGAGCTTTTACGGCAGCTGTAGTGTTCACATAAGTTATCACAGTATGGTTGGGGTTGTTTTTGATAAATTCTTCAAACTCGTCCGCTGGACAGCTATCTGCTAAAGAACAACCAGCTTTGAGATCAGGAATTAAAACTTTTTTTTCTGGTGAAATAATTTTAGCTGTTTCTCCCATAAAATGAACACCACACAAAACAATAATCTTTTGAGTTGTTTTTGTTGCCCATTGAGCAAGTGCTAAACTATCACCGACATAATCTGCAATATTTTGAATATCTTCGTCCTGATAAAAATGCGCTAATATAATTGCATCCTTTTCTTTCCGAAGCAAATTAATTTTTTCTATTAGAATTTCTTTTTCTTTACTGATGTTATTCACTGACATATTATTATATATATAGTTTTAATAGTTTATAAAAAGAGAATGATGATTGTATATGCCTGTTGATATTGTTGATAGATAATTGTTAAATAAATTTGTTATTGAGTTATTAAAAAAATATGACTACTTATCAAAAACTTATGAACAATTTTATCTTACTCTATAGTGTGTATATCAATATTTTATAAACGTTATCATAATCTGTTGATAAAAACCAAAGTTAATAATTAATTTCTTTTTTAGTGGTATATCCCTGTTGAAAAAGTGTTGATGTGTTTAGGATAAAAAATAATAAGTTTTGATTGAATGTATATATTGAAAATTGCTTATGATTTTTTCTTATAATTGCAAATAAAATTATCAACTATTTACTTACAAACAATCAACATGTTTTCAACAGATAAATTAAAAATAGTTTGACAAGTATTTATTATTGTCATTAATCATTGAAAATAAGCATATTACTACTATTAATGATGAAATAGACAAGAAAAATTTCCGAATAATGTTAATTGATATTTAATCTGATTGTTTCCAACAATTTCTTTTGCTATATTTGTTATACCTTATCTAGAAAAATAAAAATGAAATTGATAAATAAAATACTGCTTTTTATACCTGTGTTTTTAATAACTAGTTGTATATCTACAATAAAGATTGCCTCTGTTGTTGAAAAGAACAAAGATGGTGATTTTTTATTAAAGTGGGAAGTGAGTCCTGATGTAGAAGGAAAAATTGATATTTATTCGGCAATGAGCGACACATCGATGCGAAATTTTTCTCCTATTAGAACTAAACTTGTAGAGGATCAATTTGCATTATTAAATCCTACTGGATCTGGATTAAGAGAGTTTTTTTTACTTAAGACAAGTGGAGTAACCTCAGGAATAATATCCAACAGATTGATAGAGATGGATAATATTTTAAATTTTAGGGATTTGGGTGGATACTTTACAACGGATGAGAAACAACTCAAATGGGGGAAAATTTATCGCTCTGGTCATTTAAGTAATTCAAATTTATATGATCAAGATAAATTAAAACGCTTAGGTATAAAAACAATCATTGATTTTAGAACAGATCAAGACAGAAAATCATATCCCTATTTTATAAATATACAAAAAATAAATATCCCTATTTCTTCAAGCGATATTTCTACTATAAAAGATGAGCTATTAAAGAATAATCTTACTAGAAGTGAAACCATTTCTCTTATGCAAAAAGAATATAAAGAACTGGTTGATGAGAATGCTGAAAAATATGCTGAAATGTTTGATTCATTAATTGATGAAAATAATTATCCAATCCTTATTACTTCTTATTTGGGTAAAGATCGAGCTGGTATAGCATCAGCTTTGTTATTATATGTTTTAGGAGTACCTGAATATATTATAGAAGAGGATTATTTAGCCTCAAATAAATACATAGATCCAAAAAAAACAATTAATTATTCAGGTACTTTGCCTGAATCTTTACAGGAGTCTATGACAGCACTCTTTTCTGCAAATAAGGCATATTTAAATTCTGCTTTCGATTATATTAGAGAAACACATGGTTCAATAGACAATTATTTAGAAAAAAAAGTGCGTGTTTCCAAAGGAAAAGTAATCATATTGAAGAAATTACTACTTTATAACCCTTAATATTTCACCGTTAAAAATTTATTAGTACCTTTGTCGCCGATTTTTATTCAGGGCGATCTTAATTCTTTCCTTATTTTCAAGTTAGGTTATCAATTTAACAAATCACTTTTAAAAAAATCACACATTTACTGGTATTCGAATTTTTCTCTCATCTTATTAATGTCGTTTGTTGTGGGGGTAAAGGAGAAGAATGTTGGCTGCCATAACATTATTATAACAAAAAAAGATGAAAACATTCGAACAACTCGGTGTTGCTTCAGAAATTATTGAAGCAATACAAGAACTGGGTTTTGAACAACCCATGCCTGTACAAGAGCAGGTAATTCCCTTATTATTGGCACAAACGCGCGATATTATTGCTCTTGCACAGACCGGAACTGGCAAAACTGCAGCATTCGGACTTCCAATCATTCAGAAAATTGATTCGAAACAAAGATCTCCTCAAGCACTAATTTTGTGCCCAACAAGAGAGCTATGTCTACAACTATCCGCTGATCTTAATGATTTTTCTAAATATGCTGACGGTGTAAAGATTCTACCAGTATATGGCGGATCCAGCATTGATAGTCAAATACGTGCCCTTAAGCGCGGTGTTCAAATTATTGTTGCTACACCTGGTAGACTAATAGATTTGCTTAACAGAAAAGTCGTGTCACTTGATTTGGTACATACTGTAGTTTTAGACGAAGCTGATGAAATGCTTAATATGGGATTTACGGAAAGTATCGATGATATTCTTTCCCGAGTTCCAAAAGAAAGGAGTATGTTATTATTTTCTGCAACAATGCCAAATGAAATTGCAAAAATAACAAGGAAGTACATGGATAAGCCAGCAGAAATCGTTATCGGTAGAAAAAATGAAGGTGCGCTTAATGTGAAACATGTTTATTACATGGTTACAGCTCGCGATAAATACCTTGCGTTAAAACGTATTGCTGATTATTATCCAAATATTTATGCAATAATCTTTTGTAGAACCCGACGCGAAACACAAGAAATTGCTGATAAACTTATTCAAGACGGATATGATGCTGATTCATTGCATGGAGATCTTTCCCAGAGTCAGAGAGATCTGGTAATGGGCAAGTTCCGTAACAAGAACTTACAATTTCTTGTTGCAACAGATGTTGCAGCCAGAGGTTTAGATGTGGATGATATTACACACGTCATCAATTTTGGTTTGCCTGATGATACTGAAAGCTATACTCACCGAAGTGGAAGAACTGGACGTGTAGGAAAGAGTGGAACTTCTATTTCTATTATTCACATAAAAGAAAAAGGAAAAATAGCTCAAATAGAAAAAGCCATTAACAAACAATTTGAAAAACGTAGCTTACCAACAGGAGACGTTATTTGCGAAAAACAACTTTTCAATTTAGTTGATAAAATTGAGAAAGTAAAAGTGAACGAAGATGAAATTGAGCGTTTGTTACCTTCAATATTCAGAAAATTAGATTGGTTAGAAAAAGAAGATATCATTAAACGTATTGTTTCTTTAGAGTTTAATCGTCTTCTTGAGTACTATAGTGCTGCTGAAGAAATTATAGAACCAACAGAACGTTCTTCAAGAAAAGACAGGGATGATAGAAAAGACAGAAAACCATTCGAAAGTAATGGTGGTGGAAGCCGACAAGCTGAGAAAGGTTATACACGCTTATTTATCAATATAGGTAAAATGGATGGCGCAAACCCTGCCAATTTAATGGGATTTGTAAATGATCATGTAACTGGCAAGGTTCGTATTGGTAAAATAGATTTACTTAAAAACTTTTCATTTTTTGAAGTACCTGAACAAGAAGCATCAAAAGTAGTACAGACATTCAAAGGATTGTTTATAGAAGACAGAAAATTGATAGTTGAAGTAGCACAAGAATCGGAAAATAAATCTACTTCTAATCGAAAAACTTTTGATAAAAAAGGAAAACGTCCTAAAAGAAGAAGTTATTAAAAAAACTTTTAGTTGATAAAACAGTTATATATAACGGAGTTAGTGTTTCACTAATTCCGTTTTTTAATTATAGAAAGAACCATTACAGAGCTATTTCTTTAATCAACTTTTAATGAGATAATTAATCAACATTTTGATTGAATTACTATCATTACATGACAAAAAAAATAATTATTTAAACTTCAACAATAGATAACGCATTATGAAACAAAAACTATTAATAAGAGATCTCACACTAAGAGACGGTCAGCAATCTGCATTTGCTACCCGCATGAATCAATCCCAAGTCGATCGAGTTTTATCTTTTTACAAAGAAGCCAATTTTTACGCAATGGAAGTGTGGGGAGGAGCCGTTCCCGATTCAGTTATGCGTTATCTAAATGAAAACCCTTGGGATAGACTTGAGAAAATTAAAAAAGGTGTAGGGAATGCTTCCAAACTTACTGCACTTTCTCGCGGTAGAAATTTGTTTGGCTATGCCCCTTATACAGATGAGATAATAGATGGGTTTTTCAAAAACTCTGTAGAGTCTGGCTTGGACATAATGCGTATTTTTGATGCGCTCAATGATGTAAATAACATTAAAGCAAGTGTTAAGTATATCAAGA
>JAQVZQ010000265.1 GCA_028708095.1 Dysgonamonadaceae bacterium | reverse complement strand
ACGTTGCCCATAGCCTCGCTCAACAACTCTTTTTCGTTGCCAATGAATGTTCTATTGTCACTCGACATGAGTTTCCAAGGCAAAGGGAATTATCAGAACGTATATTTAAGCGAAAATATAACTGTTGTGAATGTTGGTCTTACAAAGGCATTTCTCAATGATCAACTGCAAGTATCACTGAAAGGACACGACCTTTTCAGGGGGCAAAAAGATGCAAACCTACTTTACAACCATCAAATGGATTTGTATCAACTCAATCAATACGATAGTCGTGAAGTTGAATTGACGGTGCGCTATAAATTTAATTCTGCTAAAAGTAAATACAAAGGAACGGGAGCAGGACAAAAGGAAATAAATAGATTGTAGAGTTGGAGAAGTTTAGAAAAAAAGCTGGATTAAACAGTTTCACCGTTATTTATGTGCCAATTATTTCCATGCGTCAGCATGATACTTAATTTATAACGGACAGAGCAGGCTTGACAATTTGTTTTTGTTGTTTCATTTAGCGTTAAATCTATAGCCAAGTCCCAACATAAGATTGTTTGGATCCTTGAAACGGTAAAGTTGATATCCTGCATGCAAAAACACATTATCCGTAATATTAGTCTTCAGCACAAAAGTTTGATAAAATGAATTAGTATCACCACCCTTGCACAAAAAGTTCTTTCCAATGCCAAGATTGATTGAGAAAATAGGCATAACAATCTCAGCACGCAGTGAGAGACCTGCCGAAAACTGCTCTCTGAAGGAGGGTCTGTAGAATTTTAAATCGTCTGGGTTACCTGGAATATATTCATTGGCCATATGCTTGCCAATGTTGGCACTTTCGTCATACTGCAAGTCAAGAGAGACACCAGCACGGAAGTATTTGCTGAAGTTATACAAAGGATTGAAGTTTATCCCTACAATACCAAACGAACCAGGAACGAGCATAGGGTCTGAATCTTCAGGGTAGATGCCTTTTTTTCGTGTTGAACCATAGAGAATAAGGTCATAGTTAATATAAGAATTGAATAAATGTTTTCGTGATTGATAGGGAGAATATGTACTCCTTTCATTGTTTCCGAAAAAGCGAGCCATACCTATGGAAGCCTCAAGGGTGTTAACTCCTGCATTGGGGTAACTGGTGTTGCCATTGGAGAAATGTGTCAAACCCACTCCACCACGTAGATTTGTGTTTGATGAAAGTTGCCAATTCAACAGAATACCAAGATGAATATAGGCGTTGGTATTAGAGCCTACAACTTTATTTTGTGGATTCTTTTCTTCATCATACTTCTTCCAACCAAATGAAGCTCCAAAATTCCATTCATAATCGAATGATAATTTCTGAGTGATGTTTGCTATCCTTGATGTTTGGAAGAAGTAAACGGCTAAAGGATTGCCCAGTTCGGAAGAGTTGAAGAAGGTATTATAACCAATTCCTATTCCCTGTATGGCATAAGGATATACATTGCCCAAATAGCTATCAGGAGCGAACTTGAAACCATACTTCAGATGACCAGAAAATGTAGAGTTCATCTCCTTTTGGGCATTATTACTACCTTTAAAGAATTCGTGAGTAGGAAACAGGTAACCTGGTTTTAAATCAATTCCTATCATCTGTATGATTTTGGTTGAAGTAGTATCTCGATTAGTGGCTAAAATATCTATTGATATTAACGTCAACAATAGAATAGTTACAATCATTCTGTGTGCAATATTATTCATATTAGTTTTCATCCAATACTCGTTTAATGATATAATAGTCTATAGGTTCACTACTGTTTAGTTTTCCCGAGAAAGTTAGTTCTTTGCCCGTTCTCGGATTCGATATATATATTTTGTAGGGCACGGAATAGCTTCTCATTACATTAAAAACTATAACTTTTCTTTTATCGAATGCATCAATCGTTACATCAACGCACAACTCTTTGTCTAAATCTACTGCTAGGTGTTGTTTTTCAATGCCAAAAGCAATTTTGGTGTCACGGAGCACAGGCTTTCCATCGGCTACATCTGGGATGGTTATTTCGGGCAGTGGAGTGCCTAGTAAAAGAGTGAATAACTTCTCTTCCCATACTGTTTTTGAATCATAAAAGAAGATTTCATGTGTCGATAATCTATACGGAAGGAAGCAAACAGTTAAGGGTGAGGAAGCATCGTTATCAATAATTAGTTCCTGCATTTCCTTTAAACGACCCTCATCCGTTTCAAATTTATCGAAGTCATACACTATACTGTCAATCTGATATTTTTGTGTAGGAGCTAGTTGCACTTCTATCTTTTCATATTTAAAATTGTTGCCTACTAGTATCTGTAATTTTACATTCTCATCCATCAAGTTTTCATTGAGTATAACCTTTAGTTTTTTACCACTTTTTCTCTCTACTTGCACATCCACATAGTCATTTTTGATATGAACAGTGCCCAATACTTTCTCTTCGAAAGGTAGATTTGCGGGCTTGCCATCAATGGTATATGCGTCGATGGTGTATATCTCAAAGGTTTCAGAGAAAATATTAATAAGGCCCCAATTGTCTGACTTGAAATTAATTTCTTTACTATTATTAGTTTCTGAGATTGTAATTTCATCATGTCCTTTAGGCATATAATCATCAACAAAAATATCTCCATTGCATCCAGCAAGAGATATCAACATACTTAAGTACAATATTCTGTTCACTTTTACTGTATTTGTTTAATAAAAAACTATTGTACAAAGGTAAACAATTTATTTTGCTCTCCTCATTTGTTGAAGTTGATATTGATCCACCATTGAGTTTTAATACTGAGCAAAAACTAATGCTACAACCATTCTCATTTATGACCCGCTGCTTTGTATTACCCGATTTGTTTGCTGGCAAAATGCATGCATTAGTATTTAGAAAATGGAAAAACAGAGTGAAAGGGCGTGATTGGTATGAATTTGATTGGTATGTAAAAAAGTGAATAGAGCTCAATTTTGATCATCTTCAAATACGCATTAGGCAGTTTAATAATATCGAGATGACAAAAGAAGGGTTTCTTGACAAATTGAAAGAACGAGTATCAACTAAGGATATTGCATTAGTGAAAAGAGATGTTGTGCCAGCAAAAGCACATCCCACCACCTATTAACACTCCTTACCAAAATGGGGGGGGGGGTGATTTAACTATAATGCTTACATTTGCTGCCTAAAGACATTGACACTCTTTTAAAGACAAACTATTTTATGAAAAAAGCAACTGTATTTATATTTTTTCTTCTTCTTTTGTTCCTTTCCACAGGAATGACACATGCACAATCTAAAACTACTGGTTTTTTAATAGATCTTTCTGTAGGTGGAATAAAATTAAACTCCTCGGCTTATAATATTGGATTGCTGACCATAACTCCATACTACAAACCAACAGATAATTTGTCTATTGGAGTTGGTACAGGACTTCTGATGTTAGGTAATAGTAATATTGAAATAGCTAGCATGCCGATATTTGCTTACGGACGATGGGACTTTCTAACTGGCAAAAGAATCACCCCTTTTATATCGGGCCGGGCTGGATATGGAATTATAACTGAAAAAGACAAATACACGTATTTGATATTTGATGAAAATATGGAGATGAATGGAGTCAATCAAGTTGATAGGTCTTATACAGGTGGGTTGTTTAGTTCTTTCACCGTTGGTTTTCTTTATCATTTGCGCCGAAACAAAGCATTGTCTTTTGCTATAGGACCCAAGTTTCAGAAAATGACTGCTAAGGATAATATAGGTACTGAACCTTATTTTCAAAACAATTACAATAATTTGAGTTTATCATTGGATGTAGGGTTTGTGTTTTAGGAATGAGTTTTTCGCATAGCCACAAAAAACTAAACTCGCTCATTTACCCCACTCTTTCTGTAACCTTTCCCCTCAACAAGTTGTCTTACATAAAAACAACATTCAAGCGTAAAACTAAATGAAATACTTAATACTCACTTTTGCACTCATCCTCTCCTTCACATTTTCCATTCAAGCACAATTGAAGGGAACCCTCATAGATCAAGACAAGCAACCAATTGAGTTTGCCAATGTAGCACTTTACTCTTTGCCCGATTCGGTAATGATTGCAGGAACGGTGAGTGATGAAAAAGGAAACTTTTCTTTGAATGGGAATGGCACAGACGATGCATTTTTGAAAGTCTCATTTATTGGTTATGAAACACAGCTTGTCCCTGCAATGAAGGAGCAAACTATTGTGATGAAAGCAGAAGCTTCTCAATTGGGCGAAGTGGTGATTAAAGGGGGTTTACCCAAAATTCGGTTGAGAAACGATGCCTTGGTAACTACTGTGCAAAACTCGGTGTTGAGCAAAGCGGGAACAGCCAATGATGTGCTAAAGAGACTTCCCTCCATTACGGGTAAGGATGGAAAATTTTCTGTTTTTGGAAAAGGACAAGCCAAAATATATATCAATAACCGCGAAATGAGCGATGTGTCGGAGTTGGACATTCTTAATTCGGCAGATATAAAAGAGGTGGAGATTGTAAATAATCCTGGAGCAAGTTATGATGCATCGGTGAAAGCAGTAATTCGAATTTATACTTTGCGAAAAGTAGGTGATGGGTTCAGTTTCGATGTGCGATCGAGTTATTTTCAATCGCAGAACACCGATTTAACTGAACAACTCAATGTGAATTATCGTCAAAATGGTTGGGATGTATTTGGTACATTCACTTACAATCGGAATGCGTCAATCCAAGACAGCAAAATGACCCAGAACACGTATGTTGACACCCTTTGGATACAAGAAAATGATATGTATTCAGATCGTTTATCACATACGCTCACAGGGATTGCAGGAGTGAATTACGAAATTTCTCCGAAACA
>JAQVZQ010000264.1 GCA_028708095.1 Dysgonamonadaceae bacterium | reverse complement strand
TGAACAGTAGTAGTAAGGTTGAGAATGTATTTACTGTTCGGTTTGAGATAGCTTAAAACAAAAAATCAACTTGGAGGATAAAATATAATGGCTAAACAAAAACTGGAGCTTACTTGGATAGGAAAAGATGAAGAAATCAATGCTGAACCAAGAATTTTGCTTTATGATAAAGAAAAATCTTATGGAGATCAAAATACTGAAAATATGCTAATACACGGCGATAATCTACTTGCTTTAAAGGCATTGGAGCAAGAATACGCAGGTAAGGTTAAATGCATCTATATAGATCCACCTTACAATACTGGTTCGGCGTTTGAACATTATGATGATAATCTGGAGCATTCCATATGGCTAGGTTTAATGAAAGGTCGTTTAGAGATATTAAGAAATCTTTTATCCAAAGAAGGCTCTATTTGGATTCAGATTGATGATGAGGAACAAGCATATTTAAAAGTACTTTGCGATGAGATTTTTGGTCGTAGTAATTTCGTCAATATGATTTCTGTTAACATGAAAAATATAGCAGGTGCATCAGGAGGCGGAGAAGATAAAAGGCTCAAAAAAAATTGTGAATTTATTCTTATTTATGCCAAAGATTATGGGCAACTATCTGCTTTCAAAGGTGCCTATGATTACGAGGAGATTGGGGATTTGGTTCAGCGTTATCGTGAAGAAGGTGTGAGTTGGAAATATACGACAGCACTAGTTTCCTCTGGGGATAAAGTATATGTGGGATCTACAGTAGATGGCGAAGGTGATGAAATAAAAATATATAAGCGTTTAAATTTTATCATAAAATCAATTAGGCAAATTATGAAAGATGAGAGCCTCTCTGAGCAAGAAGCATATAACAAATATGCCCACTGCATCTTCCAAACCGCTATGCCACAGAGTTCTATACGACCGCGAGTAATGAAAAAGGTTGATGAAATAGGAGTAGAAAGTGAATTGTATTCTATTGAATATACCCCGAAAACGGGTAGAAATAAAGGTCAACTATACGAACAGTTTTACAAAGGTGCAAATTTCAGACTTTTTGCCTGGCTTCGTGATGTTTCCGAAGAGAGAAATGGTAGTTTATATAAGAAAACACTTCAAGGCACCTATTGGAACTATATTGCTGGCACAAAGAACTTAACTAAAGAAGGTAGTATAGAATTTCCAAACGGAAAAAAACCAGAATCTTTGATTTCGCGTATATTAGACATGACAACAGAGCCTAATGACCTTGTTCTTGATAGTTTCTTGGGTTCTGGCACAACTGCAGCTGTTGCAAATAAGATGGGACGTCGTTGGATAGGAATTGAACTTGGCGATCACTGCTATACCCACTGCTTGCCAAGACTTCAAAAAGTTGTTGATGGTGAGCAGGGCGGTATATCCAAAGATGTGGAATGGCAAGGTGGCGGAGGTTTTCGTTTTTACGAACTTGCACCATCATTACTAAAAGAGGATAATTTCGGTAACTGGATTATTGACAATGAGGTTTATAATGCTGATTTACTTGCAGCAGCAGTAGCAAAATTAAACGGTTATTATTATACACCTGATGAAACAACATTTTGGAAGCAAGGTAAAAGTATGGAGCAAAGTTATATTTTCACTACTACGCAATATGTTACAGCAGAGTACATTGATAATCTTTCAAAAGAAATGAAGTTTGGGGACAGATTACTTGTTTGTTGTCCTGCTTTCGATACAGGATTACAAAAACGCTATGATAATATTATTATTAAAAAAATTCCACAGTCTGTTCTGGATAAATGCGAATATGGCAAAACGGATTATAATTTAAATATTATAGATACAGATGACTTTGTCGAGGAGGATTATGATGAATTGGAACTGTAAATATATCAATAATGCTCTTTCTCTCCGCAAACCTCAAAGTGAAAGTCTTGAGATCTTTCAAAAGATTTGTGAGGTGCTTTCATTTGATAAAAAACCAGATTTAGATGTAGAACTTGATAAAATAAAAGGTATGTTTCCTACGCTTAGCTGTTTTGAGCGTGATTTTCCATCTGTTTGTTTTGCACTTGCTACAGGTATTGGAAAGACAAGACTTATGGGAGCGATGATTGCTTATTTACACTATGAAAAACAGATTGATAATTTTTTTGTAATGGCTCCTAATTTAACTATATATAATAAGTTAAAAGTGGATTTCGGTGATATAAGCAATCCCAAATATGTGTTTCGTGGACTTGATAAGTTTGTAAATCCACCTAGAATTATTGATGGAGACAATTACGAAGAATTTAGACAAGAATCAATATTTGGAAAGGTGACAATTAATATTTTTAATATTTCAAAACTTAATTCAGAAAGTAAGGATTCAAAAGGAAAACCTGCTCGAATTAAACGTTTAAATGAGGTTTTGGGTGAATCATATTTTGAATATCTAAAAAATTTACATGATTTATGTATTTTTATGGATGAAAGTCACCATTATCATGCTGATAAGAGCTTTGAAGTTATCAATGAATTACAGCCCATATTGGGCGTTGAGGTTACGGCAACTCCACAGGTGCAAAAAGGAGCAGAGGCGATTCCATTCAAAAATGTTGTATATGAATACTCCCTGGCACATGCTCTGAAAGATGAAAAATATATAAAAGTTCCTGCGGTTGTTACTCGTAAAGATTTTAAACCAGAGCAGTATTCACAAAAGGAGGACTTAGACAAAGAAAAACTTATTGACGGAATAAAACTCCATATTGATACACAGAATGCATTAGATATATATGCCCGTACCTATGGAAAACCATTAGTAAAACCATTTGTTCTTGTAGTAGCAACAGACACAGAACATTCTAAGCATATTAAAGAGTATCTAACTTCTTACGATTTTTGTAGAGGAGATTATAAAGATAAAGTATTAGAAATAAACTCTACTCAAAGGGGGTTAGAGAGAGATGAAAATATTAGTCAATTATTGAGTCTAGAGCATCCTGATAACAAAATCGAAATTGTCATTCATGTTAATATGCTTAAAGAGGGTTGGGATGTTACTAATCTTTATACAATCGTTCCACTTCGTGCATCAGCATCTGAAACATTAACAGAACAAACTATTGGGAGGGGACTAAGGTTGCCCTACGGAGAGAGAACAGGTGTAGATAAGGTGGATCGTTTATCTATTGTTAGTCACGATAAATATGAAGCTATTGTAAATCTTGCCAATGATCCCAATAGCCTTGTGCGAAGGATATATTTTATTGACCCTGATGAAAATCCAGAAGGGGAGCAAAAGGAAACTGTTGAACTTTCTTCATCTTATGAGAAAGAATTATCATCGCAGTCCTACATGGAACAACTTTCGTTATTATTACCAGAGCTTAATAGTGAACAACCTACAGAAGTTATTAAAAATGATATTGCTAGTTTTGTTGCTGAAACAGCTATGTATGTAGTACAAGAACTGAATAAGCGTGTTAAGAATATAGAGGATGTAAAGAAACCTGAATATCAAAAACTAGCTATTTCCTCTGTTATTGAAAAAACACAAAAGGCGTTCCCTACTTTACAGTTAACCAAAGAGGATATTATTCCTTGTATACAAAAGGCAGTAGAATTTTCATCGCAAAAATTAACCGATAAGGTTATTCCGATTCCACAAGGTACGGTCCAACCTAAAAGCGAAGTAACTCTACGATATGAGATGTTTACTCTTGACACAAGAAATATAAATTTTCGACCTTCAGAAGATATTCTCATTGGTACTGAATTGCAGGATGGTGGGAAAACATACGATATAGACACTGCGTATGCAAATATTACAGATAAAGATACTCCAGAAAATGCAATAGCAAAGTTACTTATAATAAAGGATAATATTGATTATAGTCAATGCTCTCATGTTATCTATGATTTAATTGAACAGTTAAAGAAACATTTGATTTCATATTTGCATACAGATGAAGATGTAACTAAAGTATTAAAGCAACGAAGAAAGAATCTTGCTGATAATTTATATGCACAGATGAATGAGCATTTTTACAAAGAAGAAACTATATTCACCGCTGCTGAAATGCGCCCGTTTAGTAAAATTGAATTTGGATTTGCAGGTAAATTTTCTTCAGACGAGATCTATGATTATAGAGCTAATATTCAACCGAGTGAGATTAAACAAAAGATTTTTCAAGGATTCTTAAAGGCATGCCATACAATGTATAAATTTGATAGTAATACTGAAAAAACTTTTGCAACTGTATTAGAAAATGATAAGGTAGTTGAAAAATGGCTTTGCCCAAGTATCAAACAATTTAACATTTATTACGATAAAAACAGTAATGCACGTTATCAACCAGATTTCATAGTTGAAACTAGAGATATGATTTATATGGTAGAAATTAAAGATAGGAGAATGCTTAAAGATGAGGTAGTTCTTTTAAAAGCAAAAGCTGGGAAAAAATATTGTGCTACAGCTACCGAGTTTAACTTGAAAAATGGTGGTAAACCATGGAAATATTCAATTGTTGCTCATGATGAGGTGCGATTAAACTCTAGCTTCAATGATTTGATAAACAATTCAGTACAGTATGAACAGGTAACATTTTAGACAGTATAGCAATATATGTAATAAAATTTGAGCATCTATCAACCTAAAATTTATTTTATATGTGATTACACATGACACTCATGATTTTAATACTGTTTAATTCCCCCGAAATCGGGGGAATTAAATAACAATAATTATAGAGGTGCAATGGATATGAATATTGAACTATTGTTGCAAGAGGTATCAGCTATATCTAAAAAGTATGATTTAATCAATCAAAAAACAGGCGGATACTTTAATATTTTTAAAATTGCCAATATAGTTACTGATGAGGTTA
>JAQVZQ010000029.1 GCA_028708095.1 Dysgonamonadaceae bacterium | reverse complement strand
TTTTTCGATTGTATAGCAAATATCAAATGGCTGACTTTCTTTGATGTCTTTAAAGAAATTTGCGAAACCGAAGGCGATGGCTTGCATAGGTTTATCAATTGTCATATCTTGAATCTCTAACTTAATATGTTGCAATCCTCTTCCTACTAATTTGCTTCCTCCACTATCTACAACTCTTCGAGTTAAAAAGACTGGGTTGCTGTTTTCTGGTCCGAATGGAGCAAATTGAGAAAGTTTTTTGACAAAGCCATGTTTGATAGAAGACAAGGGAATTTCGATGTCTATAAGAAGTTGAGGGCGAATTGTGCCTACTTCAATTTCATCGAAAGAGATGGCTTCAAATCTTCTTTTAAATTCCTCCAAGTGTTCTTCTTTCATAGATAATCCTGCGGCATAAGTATGACCTCCAAAACTCTCTAAAATATCACGACACGATTCAATGGCTTTATAAACATCAAACCCCATCACTGATCGTGCTGACCCCGAAATTAATCCATCTGATTTAGTGAGTACAACAGCTGGTCGGTAGTATCGCTCAGTGAGTCGCGAAGCAACTATCCCTACTATTCCTTTGTGCCATGTTTCATCGTAAATCACAATACCTTTAAGTGATTCGATGTTAACGTGGTCATCAATATATGTAAAAGCTTGTTGTGTTATTTTTTTGTCTAACTCGCGTCTATCTTCATTATATTTATCTATGTTCTTGCTTTTTATACGCGCAGAGGGCATGTCTTTTGCCAAAAGCAAATCAACAGCTTCTTTGCCATTCATCATTCTACCAGAAGCATTAATGCGAGGACCTATCTTAAAGACAATATCTTCTAACGCAAGCTCTTTTCTATTTAGTTTGCAAATATCAATGATGCCTCTCAAGCCATAGTTAGGATTAGAGTTTAGTTGCTTAAGGCCATAATACATTAGTATTCGATTCTCACCCGTTATGGGTACTATATCTGATGCAATGCTTACAGCCACAAGGTCTAAAAGGCCTGCTATTTCTGATAGAGGTAGGTTGTTTTGAACTGAAAAAGCTTGAACGATTTTAAACCCGACGCCACAGCCTGACAACTCTGAATAAGGATACTTAGAATCGACCCTTTTAGCGTTGACAATAGCAACTGCTTTTGGCAATTCTTTGTCGGGCATATGGTGGTCTCCTATGATAAAGTCGATACCCTTTTCATTGGCATAATCTACTTTAGTGATAGCTTTAATGCCACAATCTAGGGCTATTATTAATTTTACCCCCGTTTCTTCGGCATAATCAATACCTTGATAAGATATGCCGTAACCTTCGTCATACCTGTCGGGGATATAATAATCGATATTGTTGGTAAATTTACGCAAGAATTTAAAAACTAAGGCTACAGCCGTGGTGCCATCTACATCATAGTCTCCGTAAATAAGTATTCTTTCTTTATTACCAAGGGCTTTTTCAATGCGCTTTACAGCTAAGTCCATATCGGGGTATAGAAAAGGATCGTGCAAGTTGAACAAGTCAGGATTAAAAAACTCAAGAGCTTTTTCTTTTGTATCTATTTTTCTTTGCACCAATAGCTTGGCTAAATGAGGGTCAATTAATAAATCGTTTTCTAGTTTTTCTTTCTTATCCTGTTGTTCGTTTGTTAGGGTTAAAAAATTCCATTTGTTAGTCATTATATATGTTATTGTTTTTTCTTTTCTCTAAGCTTAGAAGCATTACTTCAAGCCGAATGCTTTATTGAAAAACTCCATTTACAATAAGCTTTCTAAAATTATCCAGAAGGATTTATATGTTTATAATATTAATACAACTAAGACAATCTATCGTGTAAAGGTAGCAAATTATTCTTTTGTAAGTCGTGTGTTTTATATTAAATAGTTTAGGAGGAAATAAAAAAACGATAACAGTTTGAGTATATGATAATCATGAAATATATTCCTGAACATTGATAAATACATGATTAGCCTAAAAATCATGTGTTTATTATCGCACGTATTGTGCGTAAGGAGATTTTAGCGGAGTCGCTAATTACATATATTATATGATTTCCCTAATATGAATATATATTTTCGCATCGTAAAACTAAAGTCATAACGCATTACACCTTAGCAGTTCGTTTTTCAATAAACTTTCATCTTTAGCTTGAAATTTTATTCGCAAGCTATTATGTTTATATTAAAAGATAGGTATTTCTGCTATTAACGACGGTGAGTTTTTCTCAATATATGGCCAGTCATTTTTCCATAGAACTTGGTCAAGCATCAACACACGGCCTTTGGGATTATCGACTGAAACAGCATGATATAAAATCCAATCTTGTCCTTTCTTATCTTTTACTATCTCAGAATTATGACCAGTGCCCACAAATTTATCATTCTTGTGTATCACTATCTCATGATTGTTTTGCAGCATAGACTTTCCCTCTTTGTTAAGATAGGGACCAAATAGATTTCTCGATCGTCCAACAACAGTTGTGTAGGTGCTATTCAATCCTTCGCAACAAGAACCAATGGACGCAAACATGTAGTAGAATCCATTGCGTTTATGAATGTAGGTTGCTTCGTAAGCCTTTCCAGCTATCTGCTTTTTTTCAGAGTTGGGCTTTACTGAAAGACCATCATCTGAAAGTTCAATGGCATAAATTCCACTAAAGCTTCCCCAAAAAAGGTATTTATTTCCATCTTCTTCTATATAAAATTGATCTATTGAATTCTGCACCCCAATCTCGTTACTCCGAAATAGTTTGCCATGATCATTAAAAGGTCCTTCAGGACGATCGGATGTTGCAACGCCAATTCCACACGTCCACTCACCTCCCCACACAGACATGGAATAATAAAGAACATATTGTCCATTGATATAATTAATATCAGGAGCCCACAAACCCCCTTTTGGTTCGAAGGTAGGTCTTGTTTCATTGGTGAAAGCTGTTCCTACAAACTCCCAATTCACCAAATCATTGGAACGATAAATCGGAGTATTGCGAATATCCTCTGTTGCGTATAGATAGAAGTAGCCGTTGTTAGCATTTATGACAGTAGGATCGGGTAAGCTTTTATTGATAACTGGGTTATTATAGGTTTTAATTATTGTCGGTTCTTGACTGGCTATTTCAGGACTTTTACAAGCCATAAATAATGCAACTATTGCAAATAGGGGTAAACTATAATTCATTTTATTTATTCTTTTTATTGTTTGATCTTTTAAAATCCAGCTATCTTATTTGATTTTGACATCACACTCGCTCTGAAAAAGTCTGATTCTAGCAAACTAAACTCATTAAATTCTCACTAAATGTGAATAGTCTTAGTGCAAAGATAAAAAAAAAGATGTTATCTATCTTGAGAGTTGCACATACATAATTTGCTCCTGTTTTTTTCCGTTCGTTTTATATATTCATCAGTTCTATGTATTTTTGTGCTCACTTTAATAGAATATGAATATAGCAGCATTAGTTTCAGGAGGCGTTGATAGTTCTGTAGTTGTGCATCAATTAAAAGAACAAGGATACGACCCAACCATTTTTTATATAAAAATTGGGATGGAAGATGAGCATGGTTTTGTTGACTGTCCCGCCGAAGAAGATATAGAAATTGTATCGTATATTGCAAAAAAATATGGATGCAAATTAGAAATTGTTTCTCTTCATACTGAGTATTGGGAAAGTGTGGTTAAATACACTATTGATAATGTGAAACGTGGTCTTACCCCCAATCCTGATATGATGTGCAATAGGTTAATCAAATTTGGTGTATTCAATGAAAAATGGGGACATCAATATGACAAAATTGCTACAGGTCATTATGCCACAACTACAGAAAAGGATGGTCTCACGTGGTTGTCTACCGCTAAGGACAAAGTGAAAGATCAAACATATTTTTTAGGTCAAATAGATTATCTTCAAGTATCAAAACTATTATTACCCATTGGTCATTTAGAAAAAAAGGAAGTTAGGGAGATAGCAAAAACTCAAAACTTACCTTCTGCAACTCGCAAAGACAGTCAAGGCATATGTTTTTTGGGAAAAGTAAATTACAATGATTTTATCAAAAGATATTTAGGAGAGCAAAAAGGTCAAATTGTTGAGTTTGAAACAGGAAATATACTTGGTTCACACCATGGTTATTGGTTTCACACCATTGGTCAGCGCAAAGGTCTAGGATTAAGTGGAGGTCCTTGGTTTGTAATAAAAAAAGATATCGACCGAAATATTATTTATGTCTCAAAAGGCTATGACACCCAACATCAATATGGAAACAAAGTAAATTTATCAGGCTTTCAATTTATTACTAAAGATATCTGGGGAGAGTTTGACGATGATAAAGAAATAACATTCAAGATACGGCATACACCCGAATTTACTAAAGGGAGAATTGCTAAAGTAGGAGATTTATATCAAATTGCATCGCAAGAAAACATTCAAGGAATTGCTGCAGGACAATTTGGAGTTGTGTATGACACGGACGAGAATATTTGTTTGGCAAGTGGAATGATTATATAGTCTTTGCAAGAAAAGGTCAAATACTGCGTTACTCTCGTTTTTGAAACAGTCATTTACTAAAGTAAACTCCTTAATTTCAAAAACTTCGAAAGCTTCCGTGCAGGCGGAACAGGCTTTGTCTTTGCCCTTTTCTTATCAAAGATTTTGAACTGAGGGACTTTCTGGCAAAAAACTAATTAAGATAATATGTTTGATTTTAGTACTATCCAATTTGTAGATGTAATTGAATTTATAGGCACATTTGCTTTTGCAATCAGTGGCATTCGTTTGGCTTCGGCAAAAAAGTTTGACCTGTTTGGAGCTTTTGTTGTCGGATTAGTTACTGCAGTTGGTGGAGGTACTTTACGCGACTTATTGTTTGGTGTAATACCTTTTTGGATGGACAATTCAATTTATTTGTGGTGTACATTGTTTGCATTAGTATTCGTAATGATTTTCCATAATTACTTAATCCATCTTGATAGCACCTTTTTCGCTTTTGATAGCATTGGTCTTGCTTTGTTCGTTGTTGTAGGAGCCGAAAAAACATTAAACTTGGGTTTTGACCCTTGGGTTGCAGTAATCATGGGGACTATTACAGGTTCAGTGGGCGGTGTTTTGCGCGATGTGTTGATAAACGAAATTCCTTTGATCTTCAGAAAGGAGATATATGCATCAGCCTGTGTCATTGGAGGTGTGGTTTTTGTTTTGCTTTATAATCACACTGGTCTCAATTTAATATTTGTTGAAATTAGTACTGCATTTGTTGTTATTCTTGTTCGCTATCTTGCCATAAAATATCATTTATCTCTACCCACCCTCAAAGGAGAGAAAAAGAACAATCTACCTTATTAATATTCTTCTCCTGCCATAGCTTGCTATCGTCATTTTGCATTCACGTTGTGACACTTTGTAAGGTAATTTGCTTAAAAACCCTACATATTGTTTCGTAATTATGCTTTGTCACGTGACATTTCACTATTCCGAACTCAGAAATATACTTTGCCACGTGACATTCAACTATTCCAAATTCGGATGCATGCATTGTCACGAGTCAATGTACAATTCCGAAGTCGGAAGTATGCTTAGTCACATGACAATAGACAATTCAGAATTCAGAAGTATACTTTGCCACGTGACGAACCTTATTTCAGAAATCAGAACAGTATAATGCCGCATGACAAAGTACATTTCTGACATTGTTTTGATGTTTTCTTAAATGATACATTTTTAAAGAAACACGACCATGCAGATAGTACCTTATACCTTAAAACTACTCAATAGGTGGGAGATTTTCCAAATGATAGCAGATATTTTGACATTTGCTGAACCAAAGGCAGATGAGATGCCTCAAGCTTATAGAGAAAAACTTTTGGAGCTGAGCACATTATTCGAAATTTATGACGAGGAGATAGCTCTACAGCGACGTCCATCTGCCAAGCGATTGAACGAAGCAGACAAAGAGCGCAACTTTGCCATTCGCACAATGTATAAAGTGATGCATACATATACGCACTACAAATACTCGCCTGAAAAAGAAGTTGCCTCGCAAGCTTTGTTGCGCATTAAGAAATCGTATGGTAGTGGACGAGAAATAGCGCGCCTTCCGCAAGACTCAAAATCGGCAGTTATTATCAATCTGTTGCAAGAGTTGTCAACCGATGTGGCACAACAATACATTGCAACGCTCAACTTGACCGATGCCTTGAGGGCACTTGAGACTAACAACCAAATCTTTAAAAGAGAGGATAAAATAAGAAAAAAACTGCAAGCAAAATATGTGACGGGAGTTGTGAAACATGCCAGAGAGAATCTTCAAAGTGAATTTATGGAATTTGTGACATTGATAAATGCGCTTGCCGTGGTAGAAGGACAAGAAAATTATGCCGACCTGAAACAAATAATTGGCGCAATAGTGCACAGATATGTAGCAAAAGCAAAATTGAGGACGAAGAAAGAGAAGGCTTAATTTTTTTTGATTGTTAATAGTGACAAACAAATAGCAACAGAGCCTCCTCAAAACAGAGATGGAACCTACTAAGTGCATTATAAAACTATTTTCGGCTGTAGAATAAGAAAATTATTTAATCTGTAAATTATTGATTACATTTGTAATAGGAGAGAATTAAAATATTCCTCTCGAATGCAGATAGATAATTATCTGTGTTTTATATTTAAACCAACAACCACAAGAATAATAGATGAAAGATTTTATAGTAACAGAAACGAAGAGTGAAAATGCAATCTTAGTAGGATTAATTACCCCCGAAGAGAGTGAGGAAAAAGTAAATGAATATTTAGATGAATTGGCTTTCTTAGCTGAAACGGCAAAAGTCAATCCTGTTCATAGAGTAATGCAGCGACTCCCTATTGCCAATTCTGTTACTTTTGTTGGTACTGGAAAACTCGATGAAATAAAAGAATATATTGAGAGCAAAGAAGAGAGTGATGAAGATATAGGACTGGTTATTTTTGACGATGAGTTGTCGGCAAGACAAATTAGAAATATCGAGAAAAAACTGAATGTTCCTATCCTAGATAGAACAAGTCTTATTCTTGATATATTCGCTATGAGAGCACAAACTGCTCATGCAAAAACACAAGTTGAGCTCGCCCAATATCAATATTTGCTACCAAGATTAACACGCATGTGGACTCACTTAGACCGTCAGCGTGGTGGAGGCTATATGCGTGGTCCAGGTGAAACACAGTTGGAAACCGACCGTAGAATTATTCTTGACAAGATAGCCAAGCTAAAAAAAGACCTCGTATCAATAGATAAACAGAAAGCAGTACAACGCAAAAATCGTGGAAGCATGGTGCGAGTAGCACTTATTGGATATACCAATGTTGGGAAATCTACGCTGATGAATCTATTGAGCAAGTCTGAAATATTCGCAGAAGATAAACTATTTGCAACTTTAGATACAACTGTTAGAAAAGTAGTGGTGGGTAATCTACCATTTTTAATGACCGACACTGTTGGCTTTATCAGAAAATTACCTACTCATTTAGTAGAATCATTTAAGTCTACATTAGATGAAGTGCGTGAAGCTGATATATTGATTCATGTGGTAGATATTTCTCATCCAGGATTTGAAGAACAAATTGAGATTGTTGAAAAAACCCTATTCGAAATTGATAAACAGGAAAAGCCAACCATTATTGTATTCAACAAAATAGATGCTTTTGCACATACACCGAAAGACGATGATGATTTGACTCCTGAAACAACTGAGAATATCTCATTGGAGGAGTTAAAGAAAACATGGATGAGCAAATTGAAAGAAAACTGTATTTTTATTTCTGCAAAAGAGAATGAAAATATTGAGGAACTAAAAAAACTGCTTTACAACAAGGTAAAAGAAGTTCACATTACACGATTTCCGTACAACGATTTCTTGTTTCACTATTACGACGAAGAAGGCAAAGAGTAGTAGCGAAAAAAGGTGTTCAGTTGCATAAAAACAACGAACACCTTTTTTAATATTTATAAGTTTCGAATCAATCGATTTTTATTAGCCTATCCAGCGTACATAAGCAAAGTCCATTCTATGTGGGAGATCTGCATTCTTTGGATATACACGCAACGCATATTGATGTATTCCTGGATTATGCATCGATTCATGCATCTCGAAATGCAACATCGATCCCTCTTGTTTCACCAAGTCAAACTCATAAGAATTTAAGAATTGGGCTTTGTTGGTAGAAGGGTCTTTTTTTACGACAATACACTCCACACCTAAATCACCCTTCATCTCTTTCTTGTCTATGACAACTCGTCCACACAAACCATTCATGTTATTTCCAGACTTAGTATGTTGCTCACAATCATAAGCAACTTCTAGTACCTCAAACTTATCCCAGTTCCCCACCATGTCTTCTTTCCAAGCTGCAATTTCTTTTGCTTTTGCATACTCGTTTTCAGAAATAAGTTTCGAACGTTTAGCAAGAACATTGTAGAACTTTGAGAAGTAATCGTCTATCATTCTTTTAGTAGTATAGACAGGTGCAACCTCAGCCAATGAGTTCTTAACATATTTAACCCATCCATGAGCGCAACCATTTTCATCTTGGTCAAAATAAAGAGGCGCAATCTCATTTTCTATCAAAGAGTAAATAGTTGAAGCATCTAACGAATCTTGAAACTCTTGGTCTTCATATGATCGTTCGTCAGTTAATTTCCACCCAGCTTCATCACGATATCCTTCATACCACCAGCCATCAAGAACAGAAAGGTTCAACACCCCGTTCATTGCCGCTTTCATACCCGATGTTCCAGAAGCTTCTAATGGACGAGTTGGTGTATTAAGCCACACATCTACCCCTGATACCAATCGTTTGGCTAAACGCATATCGTAGTTTTCCAAGAAAATAATTTTCCCTAAGAACTCAGGACGACGCGAAATTTCAATAATCTGTTTAATTAAACCTTGCCCACCCCCATCAGCTGGATGTGCTTTTCCAGTAAAGATAAACTGCACTGGGCGCTTGGGGTTATTTACAATTTTAGAAAGTCTATCTAAATCGGTGAAAAGAAGATGTGCCCGTTTGTATGTTGCAAATCTGCGTCCAAAACCTATAATCAACGCATCTGGATTAACTCCATCTATCACAGTCATAAGACGACGTGGGTCAGCTTGATTTTTCAACCAACCCTCCCTAAACTCATATCGAATGTAATCAACCAATCTCTTTTTCAGCATCATTCGAAGTTTCCATATTTCTTCGTCTGCTACATCATGTATCTTACTCCATATATCAAGGTTTGATTGATCTGAGTAGAAGCTATCTTCGAAATGATTGATGAAAATCGATTTTATGGTAGATGAAGCCCATGTTGGTAAATGAACACCATTAGTAACATGTCCCACATGCAACTCTTCGGGGAAATAACCCTTCCAAACTGGTTGAAACATATCTCTTGACACACGACCGTGTAGCAAACTTACACCATTGGCTTCTTGCGCAGTGTTCAAAGCAAAAACGCTCATTGAGAATCGCTCTTCGCTTCCAGGGTTTTCGCGTCCCATATCCATTAGTTGTTGCCACGAAATGCCGAGTTTTTCGGCAAAGTTACCAAGATAACGACTTATCATGTCTTCATCGAAAAGGTCGTGACCTGCAGGAACGGGTGTGTGAACAGTGTAAAGCGAAGATGCTCTCACTACTTCTTTGGCTTGATTAAAGGAAAGTCCCTTCTCGTTTATGTAGTAGCTCAAACGTTCAGCATTGATAAGAGCAGCATGGCCCTCATTCATATGATAGACATCTTTTTCTATCTTCAGCTTTTCAAGCAACTGCATACCACCAACGCCCAACAAATATTCTTGCTTCATTCGGTTTTCCCAATCTCCACCGTATAGTTTATGAGTGATAGAACGATCTTCATCGCTATTGGACTCTACATCGGTATCCATCAAATACAATTTGATTCTACCAACAGCTACTTCCCAAACATGCACTTTAACTATACGTTCTGGAAATTCCACTTCATGTATGAGAGGAGTGCCATCGGCATTTTTAACCATAGTAATTGGCAAGTTACCAAAGCTTTGAGATTCATACTTTGCCTCTTGCTGTCCATCCAGTGCCAACCATTGAGTGAAGTAGCCGAATCTGTAAAGAAATCCCACAGCTGTCATATTCACATTGCTGTCACTAGCTTCTTTAAGATAGTCTCCAGCTAAAACGCCCAAGCCACCCGAATATGTTTTTAGCACATGAGTCATACCATACTCCATACTGAAATAGGCAATACTCGGTCTACCGTTACTCGGTTTTTCAGACATATACTGATTGAACTTGTCGTAAACATTTTGCAAGCGACTCATGAGGTATTCATCTTTGATGATCTCTTCGCCACGTTCCTTTGTTAAGCTTTGCAACAAAATTACTGGGTTCTTATTGCTGTCTTCCCACATAGCAGGGTCCATCACTTCAAATAGTGCCTTAGCTTCTTCATTCCAAGTCCACCACAAATTGCGAACTATTTCTTTTAAAGGGAGCAACTGCTCAGGTAAAACAGAATGTACTTGCAAATCTTTCCATACAGGAACATTTGCATGACTTGTTTCTATTACCATATTCTTATTAGTTTCTTTCATTGTTTCTTGTATTTTTTTTTATTATTGATAGCAAAGTCTTATCAAGATTAATAAAATCAATAATTTGTAATTACATGTTTTTGTGTCACAGATAATGTACTTCTTGCATATTGATAAATTATGCTTCTGACAATCTTTCAATTGAATTATGCAAAGCTATGCTATATGCCTCTTGATAATAGCCTATAAAATGTTCCCAATCGGCCAAATCAGCTAAACTTAAAGCAGCATCTCTTGTTTCCTTTATCTCTTTTTTGTTTTTTTGCGACAAAACAACTAAAGTCTCTGCAATTTTATCAGAAACTTCAGCGTAGTTATCCTCATCTCTGTGAATAACCTCAACACCATCATCGATGCCTTCCATATCGCCCATCTTTATCGCCCATGCACCAAATCCTGACAACGAAGTAGTGACTGTTGGTATAGAAAATGCAATACTTTCATGCGGAGTGTACCCCCACGGTTCATAGTAAGAAGGGAATACTGTAGCATCCATCCCAATCAATAAATCATAGTATGATGTATTGAATATCCCATCATCGCCATTAAGGTATGAAGGCACAAAGATTATTTTCACTTTCTCTTCTTTAGAATTGGTGAAGCCAAGATCTTTTATCTGAGAAAGAACTGGATCATTTTCAGGTTGATGCATATTGTGCGTTAAGAAAGGAAACTTCAGTGCAGTGTTCGCACTTATTGGCCCTTCTTCTTGTAAGCGATGTTGTAGATCATTGCGATATTTTTTCACCCATGCTGGCACCATTATAAATGCAACAACATCCTTATTAAGTGATTGATTGTCTCTCAACTTATTCAGAGAATCAATGAAAACATCGATTCCTTTGTTTTTGTATTCATACCTTCCGCTCAGTGCCACCAATAATGATTTTGTTGCAATGGGATATCCCAAAAGTGCCTCTGTTACACGAATCATAGTAGCACGCGCTTCAGCACGCTGTTCTGTGTAACCTGCTTTCTTAGGTATAAATCCTTTTTCAAAACCATTGGGTGTTACAATATGTGGCGTCTTTTCCAGCAGTTGCGTACATTCTTTGGCTGTTATGTCGCTTACTGTTGTAAAACAGTCCACATTGTGTGCAGCCATTTTCTCAACTGAATGCTTTGAAACCATGTTCAGCTTTTGAGCCATTTGATCTCCATTATATTCACCAAAATTCTTATAGAGCGGCAAGTTATTTCCAGCAATGGATCTACCTATTGAAGTGGCGTGAGTTGTGAAGATTGTTGCAATTTTTGGAACAAAATGTTTTATATATAGTGCTCCCATGCCCAACATCCACTCGTTGAAGTGAGCTATTACATGTTTATCTTCCAGCTTGTGATAACTATAGAAACTCTCTATCACATTGCCCACTGCGTAAGCAAACATGCTTGAGTCGTCATAGTCACCATAAGATGGTAAAGAATCAACACCGAATAGACGCCACATCTGACCATAAATGTCATTTTTGTGTTTATAAAACTTATCAAAATTTACCAGTATGGCTATTGGCTCTCCTGGCACTTGCCATCGACCAACACGCACAGTTAAATGTTCGTTTATATCTGCATGTTCTCTCCATTCTTTATGTAGGGACATATCCTCTTTGAACCATGGACTTTCATTTTCATCCCATATATCAGGTCCAATGAATATTATTTTGTCTTTATGTTGTTTCTGAAGTGTGTTAGCACGTGAAGATAGCACTGTGTAAATACCTCCCACTTTATTGCAAACCTCCCAGCTTGATTCAAAAATATAATCGGGTAAGTATTCTAAATCTGTATGCATATAATTATTTTCTTTTTAATTGAGTACAAAGATAACGATAATTGATGATTATTAGCGTACTAAATACTGATTCACTTTGTTGTTATAAGAATGCTAACAAGCTACATTGGTTTATAATGATAACTTTCTGACAAGTTACGTAGGTGATATAAATGTGTTCTATAACTAAATTTATTTTTCTATAACATGAAATACTTTTATCATTTTCAAACATGGCTACCCGTGCTACTCCACCCTTGTTTGTTTATGATATGGCTTATCTGCTAGATTAAACATAAAATTCTCCTGAAAGGTGTTTGGGTCGCCTAATGATTTGGAAATCATGAAAAAAAATATGACTTTTGTCAGTTTTTGCGCATAAGTTGTGCATTACTTTTTTTATTTTCACCAACAGTAGAGTGTTGTCGTGGAATATCTTTATTTAAAATTTATTATAATGAGAAAATTATGTGTGCTGTTCTCGGTTTTTTTATGGAGTGTAGTAATTTGGGCACAGCAGACAAATTATCAAGTGAAAGGTAAGTTGATGGACGCTGAAAGCGGACAAGTAATTGATTTTGCTGATATTCTATTGTTCAATTCGGGTGACATAAAGCATCCAATACAAACTTCTCCCAACGATAATGGGCAATTTGTTTTTCATAAGGTAGCAAATGGAATTTACACGTTAATGGTTCGTCTTGTTGGTTATGATATATTTACGAGCAAAGAATTGAAGATAACTGATAATTCTAAAGTGGATCTGGGTAATATAATGCTTAGGCCTTTGGAAATTGGTCTTGCAGAGGTTGAGGTTGTTGCCGAAAAACGACAAATAGTCTATAAGTTAGATAAGAAAGTGGTGGAAGCTTCTTCTAATTTGATGGGAAGCAGTGGTTCTGCTGTTGATATTTTAGAGAATACTCCTTCCATTCGTGTCGATGCAGAAGGAGGAGTTACTTTCAGGGGCAGTTCAGGTTTCTCGGTTTATGTGGATGGAAAACCAAGCGTCTTTAGCGGAACTCAAGCTTTGGAGCAAGTACCTGCTGGACAAATAGAGAATATAGAGATTATAACAACTCCTTCTGCCAAACACGACACAGAGGGTGATGTAGGTATTATAAATATCATTACAAAAAAACATTCCATGAAAGGTTTGAGTGGAATGGTGAATCTTTCTGGAAATACATGGCTTACTCGTCGAGTTGATTTTTTATTAAATCATCAGAACAACCGTTCTCGTTGGTTTTTTGGTGGACAGTGGTCTGATAAGTTGAGTAAAAGTGACTTTGAGCAAGAAAGAATTACGTTTAATGACAATGAGACTATTTCATTGAATGCTGTAGGACCTTATAAAGGCAACAATCTTAATTACTCGCTGAAAGGTGGTTGGGGTATCGAGTTGCCGAAAACGACGATTGAGATTGAAGCCGAAGGAGGGCATGGAGGTCGTAAGTATGAAAGAAATTTAATGTATAGTGAAACACACGCCATTAAGGGTGAAAGTCCAGTTACTGTGCTTTATAATAACAAGAATGATTTTCAGAATTTAGAAGACTTCGGGTTAGGAAGTTTCTTAGTTGAGCATCGCTTTAACGATAAAGGACATCAGTTGTCGGCATCTGGTTATTATAAACACGGGGGTAATTCTTTGGAATATTCTTTTAATGACTTGAATGACATGCAAGGAAATCGCCAAAAGGGAGTGAGATATTATGAGGCGGAGTACAGGAATACATTGCGAGGCAATCTGGACTATGTGTTGCCGTTGGGTAACAAAGGAAAGCTGGAGGCGGGATATCAGTATTCATCTTACATGGAGGATGGTGATTATGAGTTGGAGTGGTGGAATCCTGAAACGGGATATTTCGACAAGCAGGATGATGCTTATAATACGTTTATTTTTAAAGAGGCTTTGAATTCGGTTTATGCGTTTTTATCGGGAGGATGGAAAAAACTAGAAGCCCAAGCGGGCTTGCGTGGTGAGCACACTCATATGGAGTTAAATTCTTCAATAGCAGACGCGAGTCGTTTAGAGAATCGGTTTGAGGTGTTCCCGTCAGTGCATATAGGATATAACTTACCGCATGAGCAGAAACTTTTATTTGCTTATTCCTATCGTACTACAAGACCACAGCTTTGGTTTATGGAACCCTACGTGACTTATAATGATTTCTATTCGGCTGTGATTGGTAATCCTGATATCCGACCTGAGTATATCAATTCGTTTGAGATGAATTATCGAAAGATTCTAGGGGAAAACACTGTCTCAGCTACCGTTTTTCATCGTTCAAGAAAGGATAAAATTGAGCGTTTGCGTATTCCTTATGAAGCTGGTGTAACGTTGGACTCAATGGCAAACGTGGGACGTGATTATTCAACAGGTATTGAGCTTAGCCTTTCTTTGCATCTTATACGTCGATGGAATACAACAGTGAATGGGAATATCTATCATTATAAGGTGAAAAATGAAATTACTGCAGGAGGAAAGAATGAATCAAGTACTAATTATGACATTCTTTGGAACAACTTGTTTACGTTAGGCAAATATACTCGTCTGCAATTAGACGGGAATTTTGTGGGTCCTTCAGTAACAACACAAGGACGAGCAAAAGCATATTGGTATGCAAATGTGGCAATTAGGCAGCAACTCTTTAATAGAAAACTTACGGCATCTTTTGCTTTTAGAGATGTTTTTCGATCAGCTCGCTATGTGAACGATATTCAAACAGCCAGCTTGCGTTCGTTGACGAAAATCAGGCCTAAGTATCCACAGGTTATGTTGACCCTCAGTTACACGTTTAATAATTTCAAGGCGAAAGGTTCACAAGAGAAAGAAAAGAGAAGTGATATATTTGAAGGAGTACAACATTAAAAGTTGTGAGTCTACTCTTGAGAACAATATTCATACTTTTTCCTCAGCTATCAATATTCAGAATAATGCCACCCCTAACTGGGGTTTCTGTATCTATTAATTGTTCTTGGTTATAATAATAGCATCCCTATTTTGGGGTTAGATTTATTTTTATAATTTAATAGTCAATGCAACGGTCAACTTATGCAATGTGTGAAAATATAATGCAGGTTTTATGGTATTACCAATAGTACATTTAGCTCTTCATTCAAGTCCATAAGGGCTGAAATTACTATAGTAAATAGTATAGAGCTATGCCAAAACTCCGTAAGGAGTGACATTATTCATCTATCCTCCTGATTTTTTCTTCTGCTTTCGCAAGTCTTCATATTTGTGTCTGCAAGTTTAAAACACAAAGGCACTGGTTGGGAGACCAGCGCCAGCGGAGCCACTATTATCATTCATTGTGAATATTGGAATTCGAATTTGTGGAGTTGGATAACAAATATATATCAATGTCGATTTGCCGAGAGTCGACACATAGGTACCGCCATTACTATTTCACCAGCTCATTTTTATTTGAACATAATAGTTACAATCAATTTAAGGTTTATATAAGTCATCATTTTTCCAGTACAAACAAGGTGTAATGGTAAATTTAGTAGGGGCGCACCTGTGTGTACGCCCTTCTATAGCATCCATAACCATTTGTAGTGGTGCGCCAGCGTGTGCGCCATGGTTGAACAACTTTCTAACTGTTTGATTTCTTCTCTGCTGACACGGATATTCATCCGTGCCATTATAAAAACAGGATAGATATATACATTAACTGTGAATAATTATGTTGCCACTTTCAGGGCGCAAGGCGGAGTAGTATTCATATACCCAAGGCGTTGCCTTGGGCTAGAGTAGTTTGCCCTTGCTGGGCGAGGGTGTGCTGGATTCAATATATTGGCTATCTCTTTTAGATATATCTTATTCTGAAAAACAATACACCAATAACATGATGTGAAAATATTGAATATTTGAAACTCTTTATTGCTCAAACGTTGCTTTAAATGGTTCATTATTATTTATAGTCTGTCATTTGTTATCGTTTTCAAACCTACATATCTTAAGAATTTTAGGGAGCTGAAGCCTCGCAAGGCTGCCATATTTCAGCCCAAGGCATCGCCTTGGGTTATGTCGCAACGCTGTACTGGAGACATGCAGGGGCGATATAGAGTACTTCGTCTTTCAATATTTCCTTGTTCAGTAGCAAAGTGTTTTGCACATTTTGCATGAATAGACTACCTTTGTCAGCTTATTTTGTACAATTTGGATATTTCGAAACTATTACATCTTTTTAGCGCAAACACCAACATTGCGGCTGCAAATAAAATATTGAATGAGGTAAAAACTCTTTCAGTAAGAGGTTTGCATGGCTCGTCTAAACCGCTGTTTGCCGCATCACTGTTTGGTCGCATACACAAACCCTATGTGTATGTTTTAAACAACTTAGAAAATGCAGGATACTTTTATCATGATCTCACCCAAGCATTGGGTGATAAGGATATTCATTTTTTCCCTTCTGGATATAAGCGTGCTGCAAAATACGGACAAATTGATCCAGCTAATGAAATTTTAAGAACGGAGGTATTGGAGCGTTTACAAGAACGGGGTAAACCTCTCATCATTGTAACATATCCTGAAGCATTGGCTGAGAAGGTGATTTCTCAGAAGACGCTTAAGCACAATACTTTGACCATATCGGTTGGTGAACAAGTGGGCAGTGAGGCAATTTCTAAACTATTAGATTCACATCAATTCGAATACGTAGATTATGTATATGAGCCAGGACAATACGCAACCCGTGGAAGTATTCTGGATGTGTTTTCTTATTCAAGTGAGTTTCCTTATCGTATCGACTTTTTTGGGGATGATGTAGAAACCATTCGTAGTTTTGATGTAGATTCTCAACTCTCTCAGAAGTCTTTTGAACAAATACGTATTGTTCCTCATTTTGGCAATTCACAACAGAAAGATTCTACATTTTTCGATGCGTTGCACTCCGATACCATTATTGGATTTGAGGACATGCAATGGATAGATAGTCGCATTGAATCTGTTTACAATGACGAGCTAAATATTGATTTGGATGAGATAGAAGTAACCAATGCAAATCTACTTACACGTGACGAATTTCAACAAGCAGTAAAATGCTTCCAGCATATTCGTTTTGATTCAAAGCTTGGGGATACAGCTGAAGCATCCATCCAATTCAATACAAAGCCACAGCCTCTTTTTCAAAAGAACTTCGATTTGATTAGCGAATCGCTAAAAGACTTTATTGAAAATCAATACACAATTTACATTCTGTCCGATAGTGCAAAGCAGCAAGAACGTTTGCGTGTTATTTTTGAAGATAGGGGAGATAAAATTTCTTTTACACCCATTAATAAAACCTTGCATGAGGGGTTTGTGGACGACACACTAAAGATTTGTTGTTTTACCGATCATCAGATATTCAACCGTTATCATAAGTACAATTTGAAGTCTGACAAAGTACGCTCTGGGAAAATTGCTCTGTCACTCAAAGAGATCAATCAATTTCAGATAGGCGACTTTGTTGTTCACATGGATCATGGTATTGGTAAGTTTGCTGGACTGGTAAGATTGAGAGAAGGGGAAAACATACAAGAAGTTATAAAACTCACCTATCTCAATAACGATGCAATTTTTGTCTCCATTCATTCTTTGCATAAGATATCAAAATACAAAGGAAAAGAGGGCGACGCTCCTACTCTCAACAAGATAGGGTCGGGTGCATGGGAAAAGGTAAAGCAACGTACAAAGTCGAAGATTAAGGACATTGCAAGGGATTTAATAAAGCTTTATGCACAACGTAATCAGGAAAAAGGATTTGCCTATTCTCCCGATAGTTACTTACAAACAGAATTGGAGGCTTCTTTTAAATATGAAGATACTCCCGATCAATTGAAAGCGACTAATGACGTGAAGAGTGATATGGAGAAACCAGTTCCTATGGATAGACTGGTTTGTGGTGATGTTGGATTTGGAAAAACAGAAATTGCCATCCGAGCGGCTTTTAAAGCGGCTACTGATGGTAAACAAACAGCTGTTTTGGTCCCCACAACTGTGCTCGCCACCCAACATTACAATACATTTAGTGATAGACTATCAGATTTTCCTTGCACGATAGATTATTTGAGTCGTGCCCGTTCACCCAAAGAACAAAGAGCACTGCTGGCAGATTTGAAAGAAGGAAAAATAGATATACTCATCGGCACCCATCGACTGGTTGGTAAAGATGTTTTATTTAAAGATTTAGGCCTTTTGATTATTGACGAAGAGCAAAAGTTTGGCGTCACTACAAAAGAAAAGCTAAAACAAATGAGGGTAAATGTTGATACGCTTACCATGACTGCTACACCAATTCCTCGTACTTTGCAGTTCTCATTAATGGGATCGCGCGATTTAACAACCATTTCTACTCCTCCTCCCAACAGGTATCCAGTTCAGACCGAAGTGCATCCGTTTGATATCGAAATTATAAAGGAAGCAATCAACTTTGAGGTGAGTCGAAATGGGCAAGTGTTTGTTGTGAACAATCGCATTCAGAATATCTATGAAATGGAGGCATTAATTAAACGTGAAATACCCGATATCAAAATTGGAGTTGGACACGGACAAATGAATCCAAAGGCAATGGAGAAAGTGATTAGTGATTTTATAAATCACGAATTCGATGTGCTCATTTCTACGACTATTATTGAATCGGGAATAGACATTCCCAATGTAAATACCATTCTTGTCATCAATGCACAAAATTTTGGATTGAGCGACTTGCACCAACTTCGTGGTCGTGTTGGTCGTAGCAATCGTAAAGCCTTTTGCTATTTGTTAGCACCACCTCTCTATACTTTGAGTAGTGATTCACGCCGACGCTTGCAAGCAATTGAAAACTTCTCCGAATTAGGTAGTGGCATACACATTGCCATGCAGGACTTAGACATTAGGGGTGCAGGTAATTTATTAGGTGCAGAGCAAAGCGGATTCATTGCCGACTTGGGATACGAAACTTATCAGAAGATTTTGAAAGAGGCAATGCTTGAGTTAAGGAACGATGAGTTCAGTGATGTCTTTAAGGATGAAGAATCGGAGAAAGGCTTAAAAGAAGAGTTCTTTGTAGATGATGTTCCTGTGGAAAGTGATTTGGAACTCATGTTTCCTGTTTTATATATTCCGAACGATGCTGAGCGCATCTCTATATATCGCGAGCTTGATGGACTAGAGAAAGAACTCGAAATACTAGATTTTGTAAAACGACTGGAAGATCGTTTTGGTAAAATTCCCACACAAGGCAAAGAGCTAATACGCATAGTTAGGCTAAGACGTTTGGCGAAGTCTCTTGGCATTGAAAAAGTAGTGCTCAAAAATCAACAAATGAGATTCTTTCTTTTGTCGAATCAAGATTCACCCTATTACCATTCTCCAGCATTTGATAAGCTGCTTGCTTATGTTATGGGTAATCCTCGTTCATGCAAACTAAGAGAAGCTCACAAAAAACGCTCCGTTATTATTAAAAATGTAACTACAGTAGAACATGCTGTGGCTATATTGGAGGAGATAAAAGGCAAGTAATTCACTGGTTACTGTTCCATCGAGACGCAATAAATCGACGTCTCTAGAGTTGTCTAACCTAAAAGGAGCTGTCCAGGTAGAGCGGTTCGTTACCTCCCCGCTCCCCCACAGACCCGGACGAGCGACTTTCTCGCATCCGGTTCCTCAGTAGTTAGCTTCGCTATGATGGCACATATGAATTTGCTATAAAAGGCTTAATTAAAGGACACCACTTATCTATAAGCAATGGATAGGTTTCCCATTTCCATTTAGTCTTCCCCCCACGGCGTCTCAAC
>JAQVZQ010000028.1 GCA_028708095.1 Dysgonamonadaceae bacterium | reverse complement strand
TAAAGTTTTTGCGTGTGGCTATGGCAGGATTCTTTACATACTTACCATCCTCCAAAGCTTTTGCCAAGGAATATTCATACACTATGTTTTTAAACTGATTGCCTTTTTCATCAATAGGAGTAGCAGTTAGCTCTATGCCCAATACAGGCTTCAATTCGTTAATGGCATTGCGCGATGCATCGGCATGATAGCGGTGCGCTTCGTCCATCAGTATCACCAAATCGTCCAGCCCCGTGAGATAGTCCCAATAAGATTGCCCCAAATATTCCGACAGACGTTTGATACGAGGGGCCAGGCTCACTCCGCCTTTGCGAGTGCCTCTATTGTCTGAATTGAATTTGGCAATATTAAAGATATTGATCCTGATTTCAGAATCGGCATACAGTGCACCTTGTTGCGCATAGTTTTCGCCCGTTATCACCACCGGACGATTGTGTACAAACTCCGATATACCATTAAACACATACTTGTGATAACCAGGATTGCCAAAATCTTCAATCAACTTGTCGTAGATAGTGAGGTTGGGGGCTAATATAAAAAAGTTTCTGATTCCCTTTTGCAAATACAGATAAGCCACAATAGCACCCATCAATCGGGTCTTGCCCACTCCTGTGGCTATTGAAAATGCAATGGAGACAAAGTCTCTCTCAAAATTGGAGCAAGTGGGGTAGAGTGCTTTCACTTTCTCCAACTCTGCTTCCAAATCCACCTCTTTTTTCAGTTCCAATATATTTGTAAGGTGTGCCACAAGGTCAAGTGACTCTTGCAGTGGCTGGCGCATCGATAGGCGTTGTTTTATATTTCGGGCTATGCTATTCATATTGTATATTTTTGTTGTTTTATATGGGTTGATTCTTTCTGTTAATCAAAGAGGGTTGGGTTGCTATTTTTCTTTTCTTTTTTGCTCTTTTCGGCCAACTCTTGCACACTGATAGGGCTCTCTTCTGAGGTTTCTTCCATTTCATTATCTACATTTGTCTCTTCCTCTTCGGGCATATTCACAATATTGAGGCTATAGTCGTCACGGTCATATTCGCAACGACCTAATAGCATCATCGGTATTTTCTTGATGGTAATGTTGTCATACTTGCCCCTACACTCTTTTTGAAAACTCTTGCAGCAAATCATTAATGTTTCACCTGGTTGCATTTCGTCATATATGCTATCAAGTGCCTCCACAGTGAGAAACTGTGTGGTGGTGAAGATGTAATCTTGCTCGGCACTCTGCCCCTGTTTCCAATAGGTGCCTTGGTGTGGGTTGTATTTAAAGCCCTCTTGTTTGGCCATGGCTGCTGCCAACATATCGGCGTTGTACTCTTTGCTGATAATCCAGTTGCCAAATTTGTCTTGCTTCAATAGACTTGGGGCAAGGGTGTAGAATTTGAAACCGCCGCCGCCTTGCCAATCTAAAACTTTGCTAATGCCACTATTCTCTCCTTCAACAACTCTTTTTAATCTTGGATAACAATGTGTTATTGCTTGTTCTCCTAACTCAACTCCTATATATTTTAATTTCATTTTATGAGCAACTGCTGCTGTTGTGCCTGAACCTAAGAAAGAATCAAGAACTAAATCTCCTTCATTTACAGTGAGTTCAAAACAACGTCTGAGTAACCTTTCGGGTTTTTTACCCTTTTTGAATTTTACTCCACCTTCATTGGCTATTCCTTCCCAAGATATGTCAGTCCAAATGTTTGTTAATAACTTCGTAGCAGAAAGTCTACCTTCTATTTCACCAACATTTTTATTGTAAAATGATATTTGTTTACCATTCCGTATATATATGGTATCTAACCCATTATCTCTTTCAAGTTTGAAAACTTTTGTAGCGTCCTTTATTGACTTATGTTTTAGTTTTACTGTTTCTTGGCCAGCACCGCTATCTGAAATTTCTGTTTCTCTAAAAACGCATTGTGAATTCACAAAAACAAAATCATCCATGTCTTTTTCCGAGTAATTATAGGAGCATTTATCTAACATATACAAGTATACAGATGACCAAAAACTACCATAATCTTCAATTCTTATTTTTGCATATAAATAATTTGATATTTGTTTTAAATTAAAAAGTAAATGAAGTTTGAAATTATTTTGAATCCAAACTTCAATTTGTTTCCTCGTAAAACCTTTACATTGATTAAATAGATTATTTAGAAAAATATTTAATTCTTCTAATCTATCATTATTTATAAATTCAAGAAAAGCTTGTTTCAATGGAATAAACACCCATTTATCTTCATCTTTATCACGATTTAAAATGTATTTATTATAAGCAGTGTCTCTATGTGAGGGAACTCTCATGCTTCTACTTTCCCAATCTGATTTATTTTTTGCATACCATAAAATATACTCCGATGATTTAAAAACACCAGGATTAACTGTGCTAAATGCCGAAGGTGATCGAGCTTCTACAGAAATTCGATTAATAAAGTTATTTCGATTAAAAACTGAATCTAACATTACCTTACAATAATCTACTTCATTATCATCTAAATGCACAAATATTGAACCTTCTTTATGTAGAAGAGTATGTAAAATTGAGAGTCTCCTATTCATTAAATCTAACCATATAGAATGCTCTACTCCATCATCATAATTCTCAAATGCCGCTCCTGTATTGAAAGGCGGATCAATATAAATACACTTTACCTTTCCTGCATAGTCTTGCTCCAGAGCTTTTAGTGCCAGTAGGTTGTCGCCATGTATGAGCATATTCTCACTTGAGGGATCGCCGTAGCTATATTCGGGGTTTTCTATCAGTATGCGCGGCTCCAGCTTTGGCTCGTCGCCTTTGCCTATCCAGGTGAGTTCAAGTTTTTGAAGATTGTTTTTACTCATATCGTGTTGTTTGTTTTATTCTTATTGTCTATTTTTCGCAAAGAAAATGATTGTATTAATTGCAAGTTATTAAAAACTTTCTTTTATTTGTATCAGCTCAGTAACCATGTCAATCGAGACTGTTAGCGTTAAAGGAGTTTAGAAACCGTTTAATAAAACTGAGCGGTTTTGGCTTTTTATAGAGGGTTCATATAATTATACTGATGCATTTTATAGATCATTATTATTCCCTTTTTTTAATCTTTTCTTTGCTATCTCTTTATCAGAACTTATTACTCTGCGTTCCAATTTCTTGATATCTTCTTCGGCAGGAAGTTCTTCTGGCTTGATGCCACTTTTATTTAAAAGTTGTCTAACGTCCAAGTTGTTCTTAACGTGTTCATTGGTAATATTACTTTCGCCCTTCAAATTATTTTTATTTACATTGAAATTTGTTATTTCGGTTGCCAATTGTTTTGCGGTAATGGTGATGGTAGGGAGAAAATCTGCCAGAGGTCTGTTTGCTTTTATACCCAACTTTCGTTTCATATCACTTGTATTGTATCCTCCAAACAATGCCCAATCACCTTTACTACGAATTTTGCCAAAACCTTTATTGTCAACTCCTCTTTCAAAAATGTTTTTCGAGAGCTCTGTTTCAGTAGTCGCAAGTTTTTCACGTGCCTCCATTCGCCTCATTAGCTGTATGCGCTCTTCCAACAACTCATGTTTGCGTGTTTGTAGCGCAAAGTAGCTTTGAGCAAAAGCAATCTCTTCTTTTTTTGGATCACCGTTTTGAGCAATAAGATAGCAAGCGTAACGAGTGAGCATAATGTCGGGCACTTCTTTAGTAGCTCCTTTTGGCATGGGTATCGTTTTGGTGACGTCAACGAAATGATCCAACACCGCTTCACCAGTGGTTTCGCAACTTTCTTTGGCTTTGTTGACAGCATTCAGAAAGTTTCGCCAATCGGCATATCCCAACAGTTCTTGCAATTCACGTGCCAGCCAATATTCAACGCCATCTTGCTCGTAGGCATATTCCTCAAATCGTTTGTTCAGTTTTACAATTGTGTTTTGTTCCATATTATATGATATTCCATCTAAAGGTGAATAATTGTGTTGTTGTAATTTCTTGTTTCAATCGTCTCTCTATTTCTGATAGCAGGTTCTCTTTGCGATCATCAATATCGTCTTGTGCTTCAAAAAGATGTCGGCGCAACACGTTGCGTTTTTTCTCCATCTCCTTTACTGCTCTTTGGGCTTTTACTTTGGCTTCAAGGTTAATCATTTTTTTAGCTTCTGCTTTGCGCAATTTTATCTCTATATCCATGTCTTTAAGCTCTTTCTCGAGGCTCAGCTTCATGTCATCAGCCCATAGTTCCAGTTTATCCATCTCTATATCGAAAAACTCGGAGTTGCGCACTGCGTTTGACGATATAACTTTGTCTGTTTCATTTTCTTGCACTTGCTTCAATCTGTCCATAGTCTCATAAGGCACATCAATGGTTGCCCCTTCTAATGTTTGAATAGAGAAAAAACGTTGTGCAGCGTCTTGGTCTATAACGTCTCCATTGTCCGCTATGCAAGCAGCAATGAGGAAATCTTCCATTTCGAAAGAGTTTATTTTTAGATGATTTACTTGCATCCATCCCGAATGGCCAATATATTGTTCTATAGTTGATATCTTGGTAGGCGTGTTAGAGTAATCAAAGGTAAGCTCACGAGCTGGTGTGTCCAAGTTCTTGCAGGCCGATAGTATCTCTTTTGCCAATTTATGACCAATACGATAGATATTGGTATTGTCGGGAACATCGATGTCTGATTTACGTTGGCCCTCTTTGGGCTTCAAAATCATGTAGGGTCCTTTATTTATTGGAGTGAAGAGAAAAGGATTTGTTTTTAAGGTGAATTTATAATTCTCATCGTCAAAATCTGCAGAACCATTTAAGAAATACTTGGTAATGGCCCACAATCTTTCTTCGAAGCGATTTAAATATCTTATACTATCTCTCAAGTTTGTACGCAGTTTTTCTGTCACCTCTTCATCGAAGTTTTCTAACAGCACTTTTCTAGTAACTTGCACTTTTTCTGAAATATCTGATTGCAGCTCTTGTTGTAGCTCATCAAAAGCAGTTTGAATCTCATCTGTATTGCGACATTGTTGATAGATGGCTGCAATTCTCTTTTCAAAATCAACTCCATTGCCAATACTTCCCAACACTTCATCGGAAGCGCCAAACACCCCATCGAATAGACGGAACTTTTGATCTAATAATTCATAAACACGCTGGTCGGCAGCATTGGCTTTGTTTAAGAAATTGATGACAACCACATCAAACTTTTGTCCATATCGATGGCATCTACCAATACGTTGTTCTATGCGTTGAGGATTCCAAGGTAGGTCGAAATTGATAACCAACGAGCAAAACTGCAAATTGATTCCTTCTGCTGCAGCTTCAGTAGCCACCATGATTGTAGATTCTTCTTTGAAATTCTCTATTATTGCAGCTCTTTTGTCTGCTGTGGCAGAACCAGTGAGAACATCTGTGCCTTTGTGCTTTTTTAAATAGGCATTGTATACTTTCGTTGAGTGAGCATCAGCATTGCTACCATTAAAATTGACTACTTGGTTGTCATAGCCTCTTTTTTCTAATAATTCTGTTAGAAAATCTTGTGTTCTTCTGGACTCTGTAAAGATTAAAGCCTTTCGGTTTGCACCCAATCTTTCTAATTCTTTGAATCCTCTTTCTAAAGCAGTAACTAATTGTTCCGCTTTTGAGTTTTTAGTTATTCGCTGTGCTAAATTTCTAAACTTAATTAAGTCTTCTTTTTCTTCTCGAATTGCTTTAATTTCTTCTTCAGAATAGGCTATCTCCTCGGTTTCTTCTTCAGCATACTCTGCCTCTTCTTCGTTTTCCCATTCATCTTGTGTTTCATCATAAGTCTCGAAGTCGAGTGCAATTAGATTCTCCTCCTCTTCTACAGCTTTATGATTATCTAATATGTTTTCAAGACGTTTCACCAAAGCATCCAGTGTACCATAAAGTGCAAAAGTAGAAGATGCCAATAGTTTACGAAGTATAAGCGTCATCAGTTGTCTTTGACTATAAGGCAGAGCGTATAAGCGGGGACGTTGCAAATATTCTGTAACCCAATCATAAAGAGTCGTTTCTTTATCTGTAGGGAAATACTCTTGCACCAGTGGCAATCGCTCAGTGTATTTGATATATTCTAATACCTGTCTGCGTAGTGTGCGCTTGCAGATTGGATTTAATCGACTCTTTAGATCTTCATAATTCTCTTCATCTACATTTCGACTGAATTGGCTCTTGAAGCTTTTTAAGTCACCAAAGATATAAGGGTCTATCAAGCTAACAAGTCCATATAGCTCAAGAATTGAGTTTTGTAAAGGTGTAGCTGTTAGTAACACTTTCTTGGAGTGCTCTAAGGCATCTTTTATTGCATTACCAATCTTATTAGTGGGTTTATACACATTGCGCAGGCGATGTGCTTCGTCTATTATTACTAAGTCCCAATTGATATGTTTTAAATAAGGAGCTTTGTTTTTAGCAAAGTGAAACGAACAGATGATAATGGTATCTTCTTGATCGAATGGATTTACGTTTCCTTCTTTTATAGTATTATTGAATGATTTTGCTTCCAGAATAATTGAGGGTAGATAGAATTTATCAGCCAACTCACTGCTCCATTGTTTACGTAGATTAGACGGACCTATAATTAAGAGTTTTCTTTTCCTCTCAGCCCATTTTTGCGATAATATAATTCCAGCTTCAATAGTTTTACCTAAACCTACCTCATCAGCTAAGACAGCTCCTTTAGAAAGGGGGGACTTAAATGCATACAGGGCAGCATCTACTTGATGAGGGTTTAAATCAACTTGAGCATCTTGTAGTGAAGCTGTAAGTTTTCCCACATCATTTGCTGGTAGTTGTCTTGTTAAGTCAAATGCAAAGTACTTAGCGTGATATGCTGATATATTCTTCACTGATATCTTTGTGTATCTAATTTTTTCTCAATTTGCAATAAAAACAAATATACAACAAATAATAAAAAATGTAGCAGTTAGTGACACTATTACAATGTTATTTGACAACTATCAATTCATTTGAAGGTTTTTCGTTGCAGACTCTATATTTAATTTATAGGTGCTTCAAAGTTCAACTCAAATAAATATTTTCAAAAGCGAGGATTTATACAAAATATATTGAAATAATAACATTCATATGTTATAAATATTGTATATTCATAGCGTAAATAAAAAACAACGGTGTAATTCAAATATATATACACTATCTGTAATGTTTTGAAACAAATCTAAAGACCAACATGAGCTTTACAATAAATTACCGTGAACGAAAAAGCTTGATAAAATAACATATGTAGAAATTTTAAAGCCATCTTAAAAAAGACAAAATCTATAAAGTTTTATTTGCAAGTAATATTTAAACAAACGATCGAAAATGAAAAATCAAATACTTTTTTCAGGGTAAATATCGTTATCCTAATTTTATTTTGTACCGACTGCACTAATAAGTCAGAGGTGAAAGGCAATGAGTCTAATAATAAATTAGATAGAACCAATACGAATGTTGTTTTTTTTCATTCTTTCTTAGCAACATAGTAAGTATATCAAAAATATACAGATGGTTTTATATTAAGACAAGATGTAATAATAAATAAACAACGTAATCAGAGAGACACGAGTACTTTATTCGCTATATATACGTATCTGTCTTTATGATTGCATGATAAGAAATCAATTACTATGGAACGTATTATAAAATTCAGTCAACTGTTCTTTTATACAACTTTTAATATAGTGCTATTGAGTTTTTCACTCTCATGTTCTGATGATACTCCCAGTGAAAACTTTAATGAAAAAACTGAAGATCAGGAACAATCAGAGGACACCCGTACTAAATGGGCTCCGTTTGATAAATCTGATTGTCCCGAGGAATTATGGGACTGGTGTATCACCAGAGGATATTTAAGCCATTTTCCATCATCTGAAAAGTACGATTTTACTGACTTCAGTCATACAGATACTTATTTGATGATATTCGATTATTGGAAATATAATTATACCGAATTTAGTTATACAAAGTTGCTTCAAAAAGAGAGACTTCATATTTTTTCTAATGGCTCTACCAACTATGCACTGTCTAAATTAAGCAAAAAGATATTTATTGTTCGAAATATTGGAGATAATTTGAAAGACTATGACAATAAGATTTTCTTTACCGAGTCTGGCATTTACGATTGCAATAAGTTCATTGCGATGGACAACAAAAATATTTTTAATTTAGTATCGTTTGACTTCGAAACGATGCCCGATTACTTTTGGATGTTTTTGCACGAAAAGGATTCACCCGATAATACAGAGGCTATTTGGGCTGAAACAGATTCAGTGAGCATACTTTATGATATTTCGTTGCATAACGATTTACCTTTTGTGAATGTAAATACATACTTTACCGATAAATTGGTTACTACTAATGCATCATGCTCTTGGTGTTGGATTCATTCTGATGAGAGTAGTGCAACACTAACTATTAACAGCACTCCATATACGTATACTCACAAAGTGACACTAAAGGCATATGAAAATAACTCGACAAGTCCACGTGCTGGTATCATCTATCTAACTGCGGAAAACCATCCTGAACAGAGTATTGCTATTCATGTGACTCAAGCAGGGAAACCTGATAGTGGCAGTGGTAGTGTAAATGATGACTGGGTCAAGATCAGAGCCAGTGGCTATCTCCCCTATTGGTACTGCCCGACTACTGGTAAAACAACTCCGTCAACTCTCAAAACAGACAATGACGTGACTGCATACAAGAACACCATAACCAAAGCATACAAGATTCGTTGGGCCTATAAAGAGTACCCCGCCCATAAAGGTTATAACAAAATAATTATGGACAAAATGTATCATAGTGTGTATGACAGTCAATTTAATTTTTGGAAGCAATGTTGTGATTACTTTTATTATGAGGTCACTATATATGATTGACTTGTGAGAAAAAACTTGAAAACTTTCTGATGAAATTGATGCAACGGATGAACACGGATAAATTTAAATACCTAATCGGAGTGCTGCGAATGCATGAGCAGCTAGAATGGGTCAAATATGAATAACCCCGTATGAAATGCAGGTTTATGAATAGAAAGTAGTTAGAATTCTAAAGGGATTCAATTATATATCTAACCTTTGCCACACAGATGAATCCCTTTTTAATGTGTTGAACCCTTTTAGGGTTCGTAGATGTCTTTGATTTGATTACCATGGGTTTACACCCATGGTTACTCACGTTTAATCACTTTGTGGTTAGTTATATCATCTTTTCAATTAGTTCAATCAGTTTCATAATTCGCTCAATCAGTTTTCTTATCATTTAGTTCAATCTGTTCAAAATTTGTCTAATTCACTTCTTTACAGCATTTGCAACTTTTTACTTTCCCCTCACTTATCCCTTTCTTTTGTTAATTACCCCTCACACCATTTCCTTCTTAAAAAACAAGGCACCACTCAAGAAAAACCTAAATTCAGACTCAAAACACCCTGATCTATTTTCAGGAAAAACGTAGAAAATAAAAAACAACTAGGTATAAAAAAAACATCCATGATGTGTGTCATAAGTATTTTACATTATTAATCTGCGGATTTACAAAGAATAAATTATATTGCCCCATATAATTAGCAATAATAATGGGTTGAATTTTTTGATGTTATTTTTGTGTAAACAACAATATTTCTCTAACACGCCTTTAGCTAAAACATAATACAGCAAAAGGATGTACTAGAAAAGACTAGCATGATTGATGTGGTGCAAAAGTAAGTATTGTAAGCGAAAAAACAGTGTTGACATTGAAAAACAAAGTCCTTTTTTGAATCGAAGAAAAATAGTCGGTTGAAAAAGAGATGTCTGTTTTTAAACAGACAATAAATAATTGCTGTAAATATGACGTCCGTTTTTGAACGATAGATAAATAATTGTTGTAAATATGACGTCTGTTTTTGAATGATAGATATTAAATTGATGAAATTATGACGTCTGTTTTTGGGTCGTAGATAAAAAATTCATATTAAACTGTCGTCATATTTTGAAGCGGAGTAAAATATTATATATAATACTGACGTCAGAATTTGTATCGTATATTTTTGTTCGACTAAAAAAAGGCTTTAAAAAGTAAGAAAAGGGACTAAATATACAAATAATGGGTCTCGGATGACATACATGGAAGAGTAATGTATAAAAAATGAGGTCGTGAGAGAGTATAATTACACCTAAATATGAAAAAATGGTGTGTGATTTGTTAAGATAAGTTGTTAGGGATGAAAATATGACTTCATAATTTGTATAATTATAAATATACGGATGAAAATATGACTTCATAATTTGAACCGTATAAAAATATTCGATCGAAAATATAACGTCATAATTTGAAGCATAGTAAAAATTTGACAATGTAATTGGAGCTTCCAGCTTAGATGAATATTTTTAAAACCTTGTTTGTATTTCAATTTCAATCTTAACGACCTAGAATGCTTTGAACCCATTTTAGGGTTCTATTGTGCTCCTTTGAGTAATTCCCTATGGGTTGGTCACCCATGGTTATTCACGTTTAACCACTTTGTGGTTGTGGTTTCTTTAATTGATAGTTGAGAATGTAAATAGTGAATGTACCGCAAAATGCATCTAAGCTCTATGCACTGCCGCTCGCGCGCATTTGCAATGCGCCCGCCTGCCCTTTGGAATAATGCTTTGCATTAAAACCTCTGGTTTTATTCCACAGGATGAATGTCGCAAAGCGAAATGAATTTCTTTTTTGTTATTGCTGCACAACACACCGATTATAAATCAGTGCGAGCGGTGTAACAGTCAATCATGCCTGCTACAGTTTAGCTTTATGTTCTGCAGTGGCGCTACCTATATGTGCGCCTTTTCAACAATAAAAATTCATTTGTAGTATCGGATCTGTGTGTCCGCCTTAATTGCGTTGCAAACGCAGTGGTGCAAACATTGTGTGGTAAATGGTCACAGGTCAGGCAACCTGTACCACCCAGTGAGAATACAATCATCAATCTATTTCTCCAAAATAGTCATCAAAATCTTGCTGCATACTCTCTAAATCAAATTCATTTGGATCCCAAATAGTTTCATCATCAGCGTCTCCGTAAAACCATTCTTTCATATCTCGGTGCTCAGGATGATCTTTATCAGATAATGCTTCTTTTAGATCTTCGTACCCCCAAACTCCTCCGCAATCTTCAGGAGGACAAGCTCCTTTACCATCAATTAATTTTGGGAGTGGCGAGATATTGGTTTTGTCTATCTCTTCCAAAGTAATTTTGTGCTTCCAGTCGTCTCCAAAGTCATATATATAGATGAATGTTTGTCCTTTTTCATCAAAGATATCAGAGAGTTTTATTTCTTTTGCCGTTTTTCTTTCCTCATCATCATCGTCATAATCGTCGTCGTCATAATCGTCGTCGTCATCATCGTCGTCGTCATCATCGTCAAAATCATCGTCAAAATCATCGTCGTCATCATCATAATCACCATCACTTACTTCTATCCATGGATGCGAACCATATCCTTTTGGAGAAAAAGAGTATAGGTGGGAGTTTTCCCATCCAAAAGCTAGTTGAATTATATTGTGAAACATGTGAAACGTTGTTTCCGAAGGCACTACAACTCTACGCCATACGGGCGGTTTTGTAATGTTTTGAATTTGAATTTTAAATTGAAATGTCATACTAATTATTTTTTTTGTTTGTTGAGATTATATTTTTACAAAAGCACCACATTGGAAGTTATTTAAATCGTCCCGTTGGTCATGTCTATTCATTTTACACATTATGTTTTCCATGAAATCATCTATTTGATGTTTCTTGCAAATTACACAGAGGTTGGGCAAAGGTATTAAATCCTCATCAACTTTTGAGCCATCGTCGTTGTAAATTCCGTCTTCAAATGTCATTGTTATTTTCTTTTAGTTTATCAAGTTCTACTAATAATTGCCCTGCCACTAAATTATCTAACCACTGCTGCTTAAATTTAAACCACTCATTGCGCAAATCACTATTATTGATAATGCGACCGAAATTGGCAAACGGTTTACGATTCCTAAGTGCATTAATCAATTTAGGGCGAGTTTTTTCATCATCGGGAAGCGTTTGTACATAATTCTCCATAATTCGAAAAGACTCGAAAGGGGGAAGTGGTTCAAACTCGATTGGATTTTCCCAATCTAAAAACTTTATATCATCAGAACCGTATATATCTATCAACTCTTGCTTTATATCTTCAGGTTCGTCAAGCATATCAATTTCGTTAAATATTCCTTGTGGAATTGAATCTATTTCATCTGTTTCCAGATTTAAATAACAGATCATTCCCATATCAATACATTGAGCAATTTCATTTACAATTGATTTGTATTTGTCAGGCAATTCATCTACAGCTGAGTAGTCACTTTCATCTACAGAAATATTATCCTCCAAAAAATCAAGTATTATTTGCAATTTCTCCTCATCCTCTTTTACATTTTTGATGATGCCCAGAATTTGATATAAAAGTGTATCCATGATGTTTTAATTAAAATATTTTATTCTTGATAATACTCATAAAACAATGACTTAATTTCATCTTGAAATCCCCAACCACAAGGTGATGCATATTTCACACATTTCTCGCATCGCTCTTTGAATATTGCCAACAAATCATTTTTTTGCAAATATTTAAGTGCAATCTCGAAGTTGGTAGCAGCACTGTCATAAAATTGTTCCCACATATCACCATATTCGTAGGTGAATTTACAGGCTGTTTCAGGTAGAGTGAGCAACAGATCGGCAAGAAGACTGGGGTCAGGTTTTAATGCCCTAAATTCTGAAATGGCTTTTTTACAAACAGAAAAGCGTGTTTTTGGATTCCATGTTCCTTTATTAGGGTAGAACTCTTCTACAATGATTTTTTTGTACTTTTCCAACTTCTCTATCTCGTTTGGATTAAGCAGGTAATCCAAATACTCTTTTGTTGGTTTGTTGTTTTGATACACTTCAAGTACAAACTTAATCACATGCTCTTTTGACATGGATTCAAGGTGTTTTTTAAGTGATATTTTAGACATGCGTTTACAGTTAAACTGAATATTAATATTACAGACCAAAGATATATAAAAAGATTTGTCATTTTAATTTATCTCTCTACAATTTTAGATAAAAATAATCGGACTGTTATTCACAATCCGATTATTTTAAAATAATAATTATTTGACCTCTTCTGTAATATTATACAACCTGATATATAGGTTTATAATTGGGTAAAAAGCTGTTTAAAGATTCAGTTATTTTTTCTTTCAAATGATGTATGTCTGGTACATAACCCGTCTCTTTTAGAGAAGTAACAAACTCAGCATGCGATCTTCCTATTCTGTAATCTGGTTCTTTGCTAGGATGTGTCAGGTATTTCTGAAATGTTTCAGGTGATTCATCAAAATTAAGAACTGCATGATAAAATAGCTTTTCTCTATTTCGATACATAGACGAACCCATAATTTTCATTTCGCCGATTGCAATATCTGAGATTCCTTTGGTTGAGAACGTAACAAAATGATCTTGTTCAATGGCTTTAATGATGAGGTCATTAAATTTATTGAAAACATCTTTTGGCTTAACTACATTTTCATCAGTAATAATTGCAGAGATAATTAAGTTTTTTGGTGTAAGCATAACTGTCTGGCCACCTGTTCGTCTTTTTAAAACACTTATATTGTCTCGCACAACCAATGATTCCACAATGGAGTTATCGGGTTTGTTTGATGCGCCTAACACTATATACGTTTTATCGGGTATCCAAAGTAAGAAGTTGTTAGTTTCTTGGTGCATCAATTGAACATCCGGAAGATTGTATTCTAGTACTTCAACCATTTTTGTTGCAAAGACTATTTGTGAATTGCTTGATCGAACGCATCAAACCCCACTTCAAAATATATTTCCGAAACAGTTGGATGTGCGTGAATGGTGTTGGCTACATCATATATAGTACCTTCCACTTTCAGATATGCACCCGCTTCTGCAATCATATCAGTAGCATGTTTACCCACAATTTGAACGCCCAGCACTTGTCCATATTTCTTATCAGAGAGCATACGTATAAATCCTTCAGTATTACCTTCAATCATAGCCTTGCCGTTTGCTGACAATGGGAATTCATTTACCTTATAGTCGTACCCTTCTTCTTTAATCATCTCCTCGGTCATTCCAATTTGAGAAATTTCGGGGCTGGTGTACATATTGATAGGATAAGTAGAGTAGTCGAAACTGGCCTTTATTCCTTTTATGGCATTCACAACATGTATTCCTTGTGCGGAAGCCATGTGTGCAACAAAGCTTTTGCCTGCAGCATCTCCAATAACGTACACGCCAGGAATGTTTGTTTTAAAGTCGTTGTCGGTTTTAATAAAACCACGTTCGGTTAGTTCAAATGGTGTTTCACTTTCAGGAATAGTTGCTTTGCGTGAACTGCAATTGACCAACAAATCACACTCAATTTTTTTATCACCTACCGTTAGTTTTCCTTCTGCGTATTTTGATGGATACCCTTCACTAATCAACTCTATACCATTTGAAGCAATATTTTTGGTGATGTATTCAATAAGATATTTATCTATGCCATCTAAAAAATATGTGCTGTTGGCAACAAGGGTTACCTTTTTGTCAATTAGTTTAAAAAATTGTGCTATTTCTACAGCAGAAACGTGATTGCCAAGCACAACAATTTTTTCGGGAAGTTCTGTTAAGTCAAACAGGTTCTCCATTTCTACACTTGGAGCATCTTCCAGTTTATCATCCAGCTTTTTTGGTTTCGAACCAGTTGCAACAATAATGTTTTCTGCGGTTATTTTTTTGCCGTCAACATACACACTTTTGTCCGAGCCAACTTTGGCAGTACCATTGATAATTTCAATGGCATTCTTTTTTAAAAGAAAGTTTACACCAGTTGTCAGTTTCTTAGTAATCTTTTTTGATCTCTTCTTAACTGTATCCCAGTTGAAAGATATATTGTCTAAATCGACACCATCTATTCCAAATTCTGAAAGTAATTTAGTTTTCTCAAAAACCTTGGCGCTTTCCAGTATTGCCTTTGAAGGTATGCATCCCCAGTTGAGACACATTCCGCCAATATGTTTTTTTTCTACAATAGCAGTTTTAAGTCCTAACTGTCCAGCTCGTATTGCTGCAACATATCCGGCAGGTCCGGCACCTATAATAATAAGATCGTAATCCATAGTAGTTATTTATTGTGAGTTCATTAATTCTTTTATATTAAAATTATAAGAATCTATCCCTTATTTTTTATTCATAAGGGATAGATGTGTGTTATTCCATTAATAATGCAATGGGATCAGCAAGGTATTCCATAACTTTATTTATAAAGCGAGAAGCTTCTCCACCATCAACAATTCGGTGATCAACTGATAAAGATAATGATAATACACTACCTGGAACAACCTCATCGTTTTTTACAACAGGCTTTTTGATAATACGACCCACTCCTAAAATACCCGCTTGCGGATAATTTATTACAGGTGTTGCAAAAAGTCCTCCAATCGAACCATAGTTAGTAATGGTGAATGTGCCACCTTTCATATCATCCATGCTCAGTTTACGAGCGTTAGCCTTATCTGCTAGTTCGGATATTTGTTTGGCTATTTCCATTATACTAAGTTGATCAGCATCCTTAATTACGGGTACAACCAATCCTTCAGCAGTATCTACTGCAATTCCTATGTTGTAACGATTGTTGAAAATCATCCTATCGTTTTCTAAATCCATTTGAGAATTAACTTGTCGATAGTGCTTTAGAGCGTGAACCGCAGCTTTAACAATAAAAGGCAAGTAGGTTAATTTTGCATCTTTCTTTGAAAATGCATCTTTATATCGGGCTCTTACGTTTATTAGTTCAGATATTTCAACTTCTTCAAACACAGTCATATGAGCAGCACTGTGTTTAGAGTTTATCATGTTTTTCGAAATAGCTTTTCTTATTTGTGTAAGAGGTTCGTAAGTTACGTCATCACCTTTAACGATATCTTGCTTTTTGGATGTGCCTTTTTTCGCTGGTTTAAAGTTTTCAACATCAGCTTTGGTTACTCTTCCCGATGGTCCGGTTCCTTTAACTTCGTTAATGTCAATATCCATGTCTTTTGCCATAGCTCTTGCTACTGGGGTCGCCAATGCTTTACGCATAGGTTTATCTTCTTTTACATCTTCTTTGTCAGACCCCTCGTCGCTTGCTGCCAAAACTGCACTCTTCCCAGCAGTCTCCATTGTACCTACAACACCTGCTGCTTCTTCATCATCCAGATCTTCGCTCTCATCGGGTTGTGGTGCAAATTCTTTTTTAGCTTCTTCTTGTGCTTCTTCACCATGCACACCTTCAATTTCAATTTCAACCAATGGCTCTCCTACTATAGCAATTTCGCCTACTTCACCAAACAATGCAACGATGGTTCCATCTCTTGGAGATGGAATATCAGCTACAACTTTGTCGGTTTCCATTTGAACCAAGTTATCGCCTGTTTTTACCTGTTGGCCTTTTTTGACATACCATTCAAGAATGGTTCCTTCTTCAAGACCTTCACCTATATCGGGGAAATTAAATATATATCTCATTTGATTAAAATTTAGAATTTGACTGTTTTTTCTATTTCATAAAAGATCTGTTCGGGTGAAATCATATAATGTTTTTCACCTTGAGCCAACGGTACAATGGTATCGAAACCCATCACACGACGTGGTGGAGCTTCTAAGTGCAAAAAAGCACCTTCGTTTGCAATTGCAATCAATTCTGAACCAACACTGAACGACTCAGTAGCTTCAGCAACAATTACCAAACGTCCTGTTTTTTTGATAGAGTTAATAACTGTTTCTTTATCTATTGGATAAATGGTTCTTAGATCGATTAACTCCACAGAAATGCCTGCTTCTTTGGTCATAACCATTGCTTTTTGACATTCGCGAATCATTGCACCAAAAGCTATGACAGTTACGTCGGTTCCTTCATTCAACACTTTTGCTTTTCCAAGAGGAATGCTGAATTTATCATCACTTACTTCTTGTTTAATTGCACGGTATATACGTTTAGGTTCCATGAAAATAACAGGATCATCACTTTCGATTGCTGCAATAAGCAATCCCTTGGCATCGTGAGGTGTGGAAGGAACAACAACTTTTAATCCAGGTATGTGTGAATACAGAGCTTCAGGGCTTTCAGAGTGATGCTCTAAAGCATTGATACCGCCACCGTATGGAAAGCGAATAACCATTGGAGCTTTGAATCTGCCTCGTGAACGATTATGTATACGTGCTACGTTTGATATTATTTGATTGAATGCAGGATATGCAAAACCATCAAACTGCATTTCAACAACTGGCCGTAAACCTGATATTGCCATACCCAATGCAGTTCCAACAATTGCAGACTCGGCCAAAGGAGAATCGAAAACTCTTTCAACTCCATGTTTTATTTGCAAGCCCTCTGTTACACGGAAGACACCGCCTTCAACGCCAACGTCCTCACCATATACAACTACAGACTTGTCTTCAGTAAGTTTAATATCTAAAGCGTTATTAATAGCTTTTACCAATGTCATTACACTCATTTTCTATTCTCCTTCCACGTTAAAAATTGTTCGTATTCTTCTTTTTGTCTTTTTAGGTCATCGGGCATATCCACATACATGAAGTCAAATACATCACTTAATGGATAAGGTGTAAAGTTTTCAGCTTCTAAAAACTGCTTGTCAACATCTTTTTTCTTTTCAGCAATTAGCTCTTTTTCATTTTCTTTCCAAATGCCCTTAGCGTCCATGTATTTTTTTAATCGAATTAATGGATCAGACAATCCCCATTTATCTTCTTCCTCTTTTGTTCGGTATTTTGTAGGGTCGTCAGAAGTTGTATGGGCTCCTCTTCTATAGGTGACAGCTTCAATTAGCACTGGTCCTTTTCCCGAACGTGCATGTTCTGCAGCATCTTTATAAGCTAGGTACATTGCAAAGAAATCGTTACCATCCACTTTTATGCCAGTCATACCTGCTGCAACAGACTTGACAGCCAAATTGATAGATTTTGTTTGCTTGCTTACTGGAACTGAGATAGCATATTGATTGTTTTGAATTGTGAAAACAACGGGAGCACCCCAAACTGTAGCGAAGTTTAAGGCTTCATAGAAGTCGCCTGTAGATGTGCCACCGTCACCAATAAATGGAAAGACCACATCTTTCAAACCTTGGTACTTAATCGAATAGCCTATTCCAGCTGCATGTTGATATTGGGTGCCTATAGAAATGGCAATTGGTAAAACGTTTTTAGCTCTGGGATCACTAAAATTGCTTCCCTGTTCATTACCATTATAATATAAGAACATTTCTTTCATGGTTACACCTCTTGAAAGCATAACGCCCATTTCACGAAAAGCAGGTGCTACCCAGTCATTCTCTTTCATGTTCATTCCTGCAGCTATGTGAATAGCTTCTTGTCCCTGATTGGGTGGGAATGTATACATGCGCCCTTGGCGCTGATATGAAACTGCCATTTCATCAGCAACACGCTCAAAGAGCATCTCCTTATATGCTTTGACTATTGTCTCATCATCTAAATCCGGCATTAACTCGGGGTTAATAACTTTACCGTCATTATCGATAATCTGGAGCATTTTATCATCTAATGGATTGAATTCTTTAAAAATCATTTATGTAATGTTTTAAGTTGAAGTTATCAAATTTGTTTTTTTGTTATTCAGATTGATTATAAATATTATGTGTCTGTTTCTAATAACACTTAAATCCTTTTTTAGTTCTAATGTCACAATTGAATGATTTCTACTTAATGTTCTTTTAGAAATCAAGTTGAGCGGTTTGTGTCGGGCTTATTATTACAAAATGAATATATCCAATGGACATTTAATACAAATTAAAATATTTGCTCATCGTTTTTTGTTAATTCGTAAGTGAAGTTCTGAAATAAGTGCCATTAAGACATTGTTATTGGACGAGTTGTTTATTAGAAAGGTTTTTGTGAATGTTAAAATAAATAGCTGCTTTAATCACTTAAATCTGCTGTGTTAAAACCTAGTTTATATGGTTTTATCTAAAAGAGTATTGTTATATTTGTCTACATTTACTTAACACCCTGTAATTATGAAAACTATTAAATCTAAATTCTTACTTGCGCCAATTGTTCTTTGTGCTGTTTTAATTGTATTTGTTATGTGCAATTCAACTGCTCAAAATAGTTCTAAAAGATTGCCTGCTGAAAATTACAGAAGTTTCTGTGCAGGATGTCATGGTGATAACCTTGAGAAATTTGTTGATAAAGTGTGGATGGACGAAAAAGGAACAGCTTCTATCGAGAAGAGTATTAAGTATGGCATAATAGAAATTGGCATGCCTGCTTTTGAAAAAACCTTCTCAGATGCTGAGATTAAATCTTTAGCACTTTATGTTAAAGAGGGAATTCCTGCCGATAGAGAAACCTTAAAGCCGAGTGTTCATGCAGACCAGATAATAGACTCAGAAGTCCATCGTTTTGTTATGGATACTGTAGTATTAGGATTGGATGTACCATGGGGACTTGCTTTTTTACCAAATGGAGATTTATTGATTTCTGAAAGAAGTGGCACTTTACATACTTTCTCTAACGGACAACTATCGGCTCCTATTGAAGGGTTGCCAGCCATTATGGCTTTTGGTCAAGGCGGTTTGATGGACATTGCACTTCATCCTGATTATGATGAGAATGGTTGGATTTATATGTCTTATTCTGCATTGAACACTGAGAGCGATAAGAGAATTGGCAATACTGCTATTATGCGTGCTCGTTTGAAAGGGAATAAATTAATAGATCAGGAGGTTTTGTATAAAGGAACACCTGATACAGATAGGGGGCATCACTTTGGTTGCAAATTGGCCTTTGATGGCAAAGGGTATTTGTATTTTGGGATAGGAGAGCGTGGTCAACATTTTGATTTTCCTCAAAAGTTGGACAACTCAAATGGTAAAATTCATAGAATTCATGATGATGGTAGAATTCCGACAGACAATCCGTTTGTCAATACACCAGATGCTGTAAAGTCTATTTATTGCTATGGCAACAGAAATCCTCAAGGTAACTGTTTCCATCCTGTAACGGGTGATTTGTGGGAAACCGAGCATGGTCCTATGGGAGGTGATGAGCTGAATTTGATTAAACCAGGTTTAAATTATGGTTGGCCAGTA
>JAQVZQ010000263.1:3854-4877 GCA_028708095.1 Dysgonamonadaceae bacterium | reverse complement strand
AGTTTTACAGCAAGGTTATTGGGTATTTGTCCCCCTACGGACAAAATCACACCGTGAGGATTTTCCAACTCAATGATATCCATAACCCGTTCAAATGTCAACTCATCAAAATAGAGTCGATCGCACATATCATAATCTGTCGAAACTGTTTCGGGGTTGTAGTTAATCATCACCGAGCGAAAACCTTCTTTTCTAATAGTATTGAGGGCGTTCACAGAACACCAATCAAACTCAACTGATGAGCCAATACGATAGGCTCCTGAGCCTAATACAACAACAGACTGTTTGTCGCCGATATAATGAACATCATTCTCAGTTCCGTTATATGTCAAATACAGATAATTGGTTTGTGCAGGATATTCTGCAGCAAGTGTATCAATTTGTTTAACAACAGGAAGAATGTTAAGGCTCTTGCGGTATTTCCTGATTGAGTCAGGACCATCTTCAGCCATTTCTTCTTTCCACAATGCACGAGCGATTTGAAAATCGGAGAAGCCTTGTTTTTTAGCTAATCTCAAATAATCGTCGAACGGATTATTCTCCGTTTTCTCTAAATCAATTTCATCTGGTTTTAATGCCTCAATAGCTTCTGCCGTTACCAATATGTTGTAAAGTTTGTGTAAGAACCATTTGTCAATCTTAGTCAAATCATGAATCTGATCGATGGTATATCCAACCCTGAAAGCTTTGCTTATTACAAATATGCGTTCGTCGGTTGGCTCTCTGAGTGCCTTATCAATATCTTTTATTTTCAGTTCTTTGTTTTCAACAAAACCATGCATGCCCTGCCCTATCATTCTAAGACCTTTTTGAATAGCCTCTTCGAAAGTACGACCAATTGCCATAATTTCGCCCACAGACTTCATGCTCGAACCAATTTCTTTTGTCACACCACTAAACTTACCCAAGTCCCAGCGTGGTATTTTTACCACAATATAATCGAGCGATGGTTCAAAGAATGCACTAGTTGATTTTGTTATGGAGTTTTTCAATTCGAAAAGTCCATATACCAAACCTAATTTT
>JAQVZQ010000263.1:0-3844 GCA_028708095.1 Dysgonamonadaceae bacterium | reverse complement strand
TTTTGCTGCTACAAAAGCCAAAGGATATCCTGTTGCCTTGGATGCCAAAGCAGACGAACGACTCAATCGTGCGTTTACTTCAATTACTCTGTAATCTTCTGATTCAGTATCAAGAGCATATTGTACATTACACTCTCCTACTATGCCCAAGTGACGCACAATTTTAATCGCCAAGCTACGCAATTTATTAAACTCTGAATTAGTAAGTGTTTGCGATGGAGCAACAACAATACTTTCACCTGTATGAATACCTAATGGATCAAAATTCTCCATGTTACACACCGTGATACAATTGTCATATTGATCGCGCACTACTTCATATTCAATTTCTTTCCAACCTTTCAGAGATTTTTCAATTAACAACTGATCAGAGTATGAAAATGCTTTTTCTGCCAAGCTCTTTAGTTCTTCTGGTGTATCGCAAAAACCCGAACCCAAACCTCCAAGCGAATAGGCAGCACGAACAATAATAGGATAGCCCAACGATTCAGCTGCTTTCAGTGAATCTGTAATATTGTTAGTAGCTACACTTTGTATTGTTTTTACATTTATCTCGTTTAGTTTCTTCACAAACAAATCACGGTCTTCAGTTGCCATAATAGCTTGTACAGGAGTTCCCAGAACTTGAACATTATATTTTTCTAATACTCCGCTTTCAAATAGTTTCACACCACAATTAAGTGCTGTTTGTCCTCCAAAAGCAAGGAGGATTCCATCAGGTTTATCTTTTTTGATAACTTTCTCAACAAAGAATGGAGTAATTGGCAAGAAATATATTTTGTCTGCCGACCCCTCTGAAGTTTGTACTGTAGCAATATTGGGGTTTATCAATATAGTTTCAATCCCTTCTTCTTTGAGTGCTTTTAGTGCTTGCGAGCCAGAATAGTCAAATTCTCCAGCTTCACCAATTTTAAGGGCACCAGAACCCAATATGAGAACTTTTTTTATGTCTGATCTAGAATAGGGAAGGTTGTTTTGAGTAGAAATATCGTTTGTTGTCATTTGATTATTTAAAGTATCATTATTCACATTTCGCCTTAGGTATTGGGCGTCTATAACATATCTATAAACTCTTGAAACAAAAATTCAGTGTCTGTTGGACCACTTGATGCTTCGGGATGAAACTGAACGGCTGAAAATGGTTTTGTTTTATGTTTTACCCCTTCATTAGTGCCGTCATTCATGTTTTCAAAGTATGGCTCCCATTCATTGCTTAAAGAACTGAAATCTACAGCATAGCCATGGTTTTGTGAAGTGATGTAACAAGTATTCTCGCCAACTCTTCTCACTGGTTGATTGTGACTGCGATGTCCATACTTTAATTTATATGTCTTTGCACCAGCAGCCATTGCCAATAGTTGGTTGCCCATGCAAACTCCAAAAATTGGTTTATTCTTATTCATTGCCAAAGCAATATTATCAATCGTTTTACTGCAATGCTCAGGATTGCCTGGACCGTTTGAAATTAACAACCCATCATAATCAATAGAATTAAAATTAAAATCCCACGGTACTCTAATGAGATGAATATTCTTTTGAATCAAATGGCGAATTATACTATGCTTCACACCGCAATCTACTAACACCACTTTCTTTTCCCCATTTTTGTATTCAATAATCTCTTTGCAACTTACTTTTGCAACCAAGTTCTCTTGTGATGGATCATAGTACTTTATTTCGTTTTCATCATTGATATCCACAACAATCTTCCCACTCATCGAACCATTTTCGCGTAATACTTTCGTTAAAGCACGTGTGTCTATACCATATATTGCGGGAATGTCCTCTTCTTTCAACCAATCAGAAAGACATTTTTGTGCATTCCAATGCGAATAGTCGTGCGAATAGTCTAAAACAACTAACCCGTTGACATGGATACGCTCTGACTCAAAAAAATCGGAAACTTCTTTTGTCTTGCTGTTAGGTGGGACGCCGTAGTTTCCGATTATTGGATATGTGATAGTAAGTATTTGTCCTTTGTAGGACGGGTCGGTTAAACTTTCCGGGTAACCAACCATGGCCGTATTGAAAACCACCTCCCCCGAACTCGATCTTTCGGAACCAAACGATTTTCCATGAAAAACTACACCATTTTCGAGAATTAATCGTGCAGGCTTATCTTTGCGCATATATAATTTGTTTGATAATTTGGAAGAAAGAAACAGTTTCTCTCTAAACTGAATACAAAATTATACATAATATCTCTCTTTTGATAATATTTTGATAGATTAATCTCTTTATTTGTTGACAAAAATAATAATAAAAGAACTTTGTCACTCATTTCCATAGAAAACTACCAGAAAAGCATCAAAGGAAATCATATATATAAAATGAGTATCTTTGCACAAAAAGTTAAAAATATGAGTTTATCAAAAGAATTAGAAACACGCAGCAATGGCTCGTGCGAATTGTGTGAGGCAAACCCTGCCAATAACATATATAGTGTACCACACGCAACAGGTTCAGATTTAGACAGCAATATTCATTTGTGTGATAAATGTTTGGCCCAAATTGAAATAACAGAAGAGCTAGAAAGTGCATATTGGTCTGCATTTCTTCCTAACACTATGTGGAGCGAAGTTGCAGCTGTGCAAGTTATGGCTTGGAGAATGTTAAACAGGTTTAGAGATGAAACCTGGGCTCACGATGCACTTGAGATGTTGTACCTCAATGAAGATGATTTGGAATGGGCTAAAGCAAGTGGCGAACACTTAACTAACGTAGAGGACAATTTGCATCGCGACTGCAACGGAACACTTCTGATTGGAGGCGATTCAGTAAGTTTAATAAAAGACCTTGATGTGAAAGGCTCTAGCATAAATGCCAAAATGGGAACTGCAGTTCGGAACATTCGCTTAGATCCAAATAATTCTGAGTTTATTGAAGGTAAGGTGGATGGTCAAAACATTGTTATCTTAACGAAGTTTGTACGCAAAATAAACTAAATTGTTTTTACGATAAGAATAATATAACCAAGCAATAAAAACTACAAAAATGAGACTATCTATCCTATTTCTAGTATTATTTTCTTTTATTGTTGTTGGCTGTGGTGGCAATAAAAAAGCCGAAAAAGAAGCAACTAATAACGTAGTAACAACTGAACAAGTAAATACTGACCAAGTAATCACCGAAAAATATTGGAAGCTGATTAAACTAGAAGGTCAGGATGTAGAAATGGTAGAGAATCAGGAACGTGAAATATTCTTTACGTTAAATGCAGAGGAAAATGCAGTAGGTGGGTTTGCAGGTTGTAACTACATCACGGGAGAGTATGAACTCGACAAAGGAAACTTAATTAAATTCAAAAATATGGGATTGACAATGATGCTATGTCCTGATGTCGACGTGAATGAATCGGAGTTGATGGAAGTTTTTGAACTGACTGACAATTACACTATTCACAACGATACATTGGAACTAAACGTAGCCAAAAGAGCCCCATTAGCTGTTTTTGCAGCAGTATACTTTTAGTAGCCTTTGTAAATGTGTTACTTGTACGTCTTTATCTCATACCTTCAATCAAATTGGTGCTATGCGCCCTGCGAATGTGGATGAGAAGTACAAGAACCTATTTTATGTAGGAGCTTCCACCATTCCCGGTGCTGGGCTGCCAATGGCAATGATTAGCTCTAAGCTGGTATTTGAAAGGATTGATAAGTATTTGCAGAAAAAACAATGATTGATTGTCTTTATTGCAGGATAGAGACAAGGCATGCTCTGTCTTTTCAACTAATGCTACACAAATTGCAAAAAATGCACGCTATCAAATAACATTCACACTAAAAACCGTAAGGGGCGAAAATATCGCCCCTTACGGTTTTTATACGCTGTAAAAACAATGTGT